>NZ_JBFLUG010000063.1:0-45579 GCF_041008525.1 Parafrankia sp. FMc2
CAGCAACACCGAACTGTCCTTACCCACCGAATACAACATCACCGGCCGCTCACACTCCGACACGGCCTCCCGGAAAATCTGGATGCTCTCCGCCTCCAGCCGCTGCAGATGCGTCAGTCGACCCATGGTTGCCCTGCCCTTCCTTCACGTGACCCCGTCGTGGCGGGGTGGATTCTCGCTGACTCTCGCTCGGCGTCACGGCGTCACGGCGTAGGCGGTCCGTGGACGACGCGAGAACCAGTCAGGGGAGAACCACCGGCAGGTTCAGCCATCCTCTCGTCGTCGACGTGTGGTCGAGCACCGCGTGGTCACGGTCGACATCCCAGTCGGTCCACCGTTTCAGCACCTCGTCGAGCACAACCCGGCTCTCCATCCGGGCCAGTGAGGCACCCAGGCAGAAATGCAGTCCGTGGCCGAAGGCGAGGTGCCGGTCGATCCGGCGGTGGATGTCGAAGGTGTCCGGGTCGGTGAAGTGGCGCTCGTCGCGGTTGGCGGAGGAATTGAGAAGCAGCACGGCGCTGCCCGCGGGGATGCTCCCTCCGTGGTGCTCGACGTCTCGGGAGACCACCCGGCCCTGCACGGGCGAGGGCGACTCGAAGCGAAGGATCTCCTCGATCGCCTGCGGGACGGCGGACCGGTCGGCAGCCAGTTCCCGGCGCTGGTCGGGATGCTGACCCAGGAGCTGGCCGGTCCACCCGATGAGTCGCCTGGTCGTCTCGTTGCCCGCGCCGGCCAGGACGGAGGTGTAGGTCAGGACCTCCTCCCGAGTGAGCCGGCGCGTGGTACCGGTCTCGTCGGTGAACTCGGTGGTGATCAGCTCGGTCATGAGGTCGTCGGCCGGGTGGGTCGCCCGCCAGTCGACGTACTCGGCGAACGGCTGCGCCGTCGAGCGGGCATCGGTCGGCGCCGGCGCCTCGCCTTCGGTGAGCTGGTGGCGTCGCGTGCCGGCGTCGCGGATCGCCTCCTGGTCGCCTTCGGGGATGCCGAGCATCATGCCGATGACCCGCATGGGGACGATCGCCCCGAGGTCGGCCACGAAGTCGAAGCTCCCGGCACCGACCAGCTCGTCGAGCAGCCGCGCGCACAGTGCGCGGACCTGTGGCTCGAGCGCGGCCATCCTGCGCGGGGTGAACACGCGCGAGAGCAGCCCACGATGGATGTCGTGGACCGGCGGGTCCTCCGCCAGCAGGCTGCCCGGTGGCAGCTGCACACCGGCCTTGATGATCTCGAGGATGAAACCCCTGCCGGAGATGTACGTACCCCAGTCGGTGAGCGCCCTCTCGACATCGTCGAACCGGCTCAGTGCATAGAAGTCGTACTTCTCGTTGTAGTACAGCGGTGCGGAGTCCCGCAGCCGCCTCCACACCGGATAGGGATCCGCGTCGATCGTGAGGTCGTAGGGATCGTAGTAGATCTCCGGGCGCCGTGCCCCTGTCACGTCGGACCCGCGCTCACGAAGGGTCATGAGGAATGCCCTCGGAGCGAGCAGTCCAGTGTCCGGCGCGTGCGGTGTAGGTGGCGAACAGCGGGCGGACCTCGTCGATGTCGATGCCGAAGGTGGCCGGGTCGGGGTGCACGTTGGCCTCCCGCTTCTCCGCGTTCTCCCGCCACCACCGCTTCATTCCGGCCTCGAACTCCTCGGTGACCGGCTCCTCCAGCCAGGAGTACAGCCCGCGGACCTCACGCAGTGGCTCACGCTGCATCGCCCGGAAGTCGATGTCGTAGAACCTGTCGTCCGCGCCCCTGTCGCGGAACGCGAGCGCGCGCTCCATCCCGACCGACCAGTGCTCGACATTGAGTGCGCCGAGGTAGCGCAGATCGATCTCGTCGCAGTAGGACCGGGCCACCGCCGCGTACAGGTCGGCCGCCGAGACCATCACCTCGGCCGGGTCCCGATGCGTCATCACGAACCGGGCGTCCGGAAAGATTTCGTCGAGCTGGTCCAGGAACAGCAGGTGGGTGGGGCACTTCAGCCGCCACGGCCGCGCGGGGAAACCCCACTGCAGCAGCTTCAGGACCCGCAGTTCGTACTGGTAGGTCGGGGTGAGGTCGGCGCTCTCCAACAGCCATGTCGAGTACGACGGGACGTAGGCGAAGGCCTGGAAGTAGTGCGCCTTGAAATCGAGCGCCATCAGGCCCTGGCACTCCGTCGGCCCGGTCGCGCTGGCCGGCACGAGCTTGGCGCGTCGCGGCGAGCTCGTCGCGCGGAACTCCGCGTCCGAGCGGCTCTCGTCGAGCCGGCTTTCCAGCCCGTCGCCGGTGGAGGGCGGTGGGCAGGGCTGTGATGCCTCCCAGGTGCGCAGCGAGCGGGCCTGCGGATCCTCGGCGAGCAGCGCCGACAGGGCCGTCGACCCCGTCCGGGGCAGCCCCAGGCCGATCAGTGGGGCGACGATCGCCTCGTCGTCGATCTCCGGGTGACGCCGGTACCAGTCCTCGACCTGCAGCCGCTGCGACAGCAGCCCGCCGAGCAGCCTGCGGAGCACGGCCTGGCCGGTCGTGTTCAGCCGGGCCTCCGTCTCGAGTGAGCGGGTGAGCCGCTCCAGGCCCTCCCGGAACGCGTCGTCACCGAAGTCCGTGAGGCCGGTCCCGGCCCGGGCCTCGTCCAGCAGCTCGTCCTGTAAACCCATGGTGACTCCCTCCTCGCCGTTGTCGGCTGCCAGTCGCGCAGGTGGCACTCAGGCGCGCATGTTCGCGCCGCCGTCGATGGCCCAGACCTGGCCGTTGATCCATTCGGCGTCGTCGGAGAGCAGGAACGCGACGGTCGCCGCCAGGTCACTCGGGCGGCCCAGCCGGGTCGTCGGGACCTGCGCCAGGAACCGCTGCTGCAGCTCGACGTCGTTCTGCTGCGCCTGCGTCTCGCCCATCACGAGACCCGGCATCACGCCGTTGCAGCGCACCCCCTGGCGGCCCCAGTTGCCGGCGATGTGCCGGGTGAGCGCGTGGACGGCCGACTTCGAGGCCGCGTAGGCGGGCCGGAGCTGGTCGCCGCTGCCGCCGCTGACCGCAGCGCCCGAGGACGTGTTGACGATGCTGCCACCGCCGTTCGCGAGCAGGTGCGGCAGCACGGCGCGGGACGTCCGGACGTAGCCGACCACGTTGACGTCCAGGGTGCGGTGCCAGACGTCGAGGTCGGTGTCGAGCAGCGTCCGGTCGCGCCCGAGGTTGCCGGGGGACAGGTCGGCCCCGACGTTGAACAGGCCGTGGACGGCACCGTACTCGGTGAGCGCCGCGTCGACCAGCTCCTGGACGGAGGCCTCGTCCGCCAGGTCGAAATGGACGGCGACGGCCTGGCCGCCGGCTCCGGTGATCTCCCTGGCGGTGGTCGTCGCTCCGTCGATGTTGATGTCACCGACGACGACGTTGGCGCCCTCCTCGCCGAGCCGCTTCGCGGCCCCGGCGCCGATGCCGGTGGCCCCGCCCGCGATGACGAAGGTCCTACCTGCGAGTCCGCGCATCTACCGTCTCCACCATGCTCCACCGTGTCCGTGTCCGGGTCCGAGGTGACGTCAGGGGGCGCGGGCTCACCCCATCCACTGGCCGCCGGCCACGTCGATGGTCTGGCCGCACATGTAGTTGGCGGCCTCCGAGGCGAGGTAGGCAACCATGTTGGCGACCTCTTCGGGCAGGCAGACACGACCCAGCTGGACCTGGTTCTTCAGCGCGTTCGCGATCGTGGTGCGGCCCGCGAGGTCGCCCTCGTTCTGCGGGTCGAGAATCATCCGCTTCATGTCGGGCTTGATCATGATGCCTGGTGCCACACCCAGGACGTTGATGCCCCGGGGCGCGAACTCGTGGGCGAGGTTGCGGGTGAAGCCGATGACGCCGGCCTTGCAGGCGCAGTAGACCGTGAGGCCGGGCTGCTGGACGCGCCCGCCGACCGCCCCGATGTTGATGATGCGCCCGGACCCCTGCGGAACCAGGTACTGCAGCGCGGCGTGGGCGCCGTACATCATCATGGTCAGGCTGCCCAGGACCGTCCCGTCGATCTGGTCCTTGGTGAAGTTCTCGAAGGCGCCGGCCGATACCATCACCGGATTGTTGACCATAATGTCCAGGCCACCGAGGGCCTCCCGGCTTTCCGTCACGGCCTGGTGCACCTGGTCCCAGTCCGACATGTCCGCGCGGATCGGAACGGCTTTCACGCCCCAGCGCTTCTCGACCTCGGCGGCTCTGCGCTCGACCTTGGAGAACGTCCGGCCGACAAGCGCGACATCGGCGCCGGAACCGGCCAGGCGATTGGCGATGGCCTGGCCGAGCCCGTCACCGCCGGCCCCGGTGACGATCGCCTTCTGGCCCCTCAGGTCCAACAGGTCGCTCACGCGCTTCTCGATGATGTGCGTGGGGAGCCGGTCGAGCCCCATCGCCGCAGACCAGTCCTGTTCTTCCTGTTCCTCCGCGCGCATGGGAGATCTCCTGTCGCCGTGCCGGCGAGGGTGTACCGCCCGAACGGCAGTACGCCCCGTCGCGACTGTTTCGAGCGATGTTAGGGCGATGTGGTGGCGGGCTGCCAATACAAAATTCGGCGCTCAGATATACAGGATCGGTATAGCTGGGGTAACATCCGCGACATGGACACTCATCGTCTGAGGTACTTCTTACGCATCGCGGACGAGGGTTCGATCAACCGGGCGGCCAGTACGCTGGGGATCGCCCAGCCGGCGCTGAGTCGCCAGGTACGGCTGCTGGAGGAGGATCTCGGCGTCACCCTGTTCCGGCGCACGGCCCGCGGTGTCCAGCTCACCGAGGAGGGGGAGCGGCTGCGTGCGACCACCGCCGCGCCGCTGCGCCAGCTCGAGCTCGCTATGCGATACGTGGGGTCCCCGCTGGCGCGGGTCGAGCGTGGCCTGCACATCGGCCTGCCGGCCACCGCCACCGGTATCCTCGCCTCCCCACTGCTCGACGGCCTGAGCGCGGCATTCCCCAGGGTCGACTTCCAGATAAGCGTCGCCAGCACGGACGTGCTCGTCGAGGGAATGTTGAAGGGCGCTGTCGACATCTCGGTCATCGACCCCGTCCAGGACGGCCGTCTCTTCTATCACGACCTGCTGGTGGAGGATCTCGTGCTCGTCGGCGGGCGTACCTCGGACCTGCAGCCGGGCACCGCCATCGAGTTCGCCGAACTCGCCCGCCGCCCGCTCATTCTTCCCGCGTCTCCGAGCGGAATCCGTACCAGTGTCGAGAACACCGCGCTGCGGCTCAAGCACCGGCTGCAGTCCCGTTTCTCCACTGATTCGCTGCAGGTCACGAAAAGCCTCATCGAGGCGGGGCGCGGCTATGGCGTGCTGCCGCTGTCGGCGTGCGCCGCCGAGATCGACGCGAGGAAGCTGTGTTATGCCCCGCTGCGCGACCCGTCCCTGACCCGGCAGCTGGGTGTCGCCGTCACCGCGAACCTCGAACTGCCCCGCGGCTTCGCCACCAGGGTCGGTGAGATCATCCGTGAGGAGGCGGCCCGGCTGGTCGGGTCCGGCGTCTGGGGCGCGCGCCTGTCCCCGTCGATGTCCGAGGCGTAGAGGTTCCTCCACATACGTGAAGGTTTGGGCTAGCATCCCCGCGTATGTCGTCCGCCCAGGTGGCGCCGGAACTGCGCGCCAGGCTCCGCCGCTCACCGCGACTGCCGGTGTACCGGGCACCGGTGCTGCGCTTCGCGCGGTTCGCGATCGGCCGGCTGCCGGCGCCCCCGTTCGCCGGGGTCACCGTCGAGCAGTATCCCGAGGTGGGGCAGGGCCTGCAGGTCTACCGTCCGGACACCCGCCGTTCGGATGCCGCGTTGCTGTGGATCCACGGCGGTGGGCTGGTGATGGGCGCCGTCGCCCAGGACCATCGCCAGTGCGCGGGCACCGCCCTCGAGCTTGGCATCCCCGTGGTGGCTGTCGAGTACCGCAAGGCACCCGAGCACCCGTTTCCCGCCCCGCTAGACGACTGCCAGGCCGCCTGGGAGTGGCTGCAGGGGCAGGCCGCGGCACTGGGGGTGGACCCGGCGCGGGTGGCGGTCGGTGGTCAGAGCGCCGGCGGCGGGCTCGCGGCGTCCCTGATCCAGCGGCTGCAGGACGAGAGCGGTGGCCCCCGGCTGGCGGCCCAGTGGCTGCACGCGCCGATGCTGGACGATCGCACGGCCGCCCGTCGTGACCTGGACTCCCCGCCGCACCCGGTGTGGAGCAACCGGATGAACCGCTTCGGCTGGCGCTCCTACCTGGGTGCCGACCCCGGCTCGGCCGCCGCGTGGCCGCGGTACGCGGTTCCGGCCAGGCGCGACGACCTGGCCGGGCTCCCGCCCGCCTGGGTCGGAGTCGGTGAGGTCGACCTGTTCCTCGCCGAGGCCCGCGCCTACGCCCAGCGGCTGAGCGCCGCCGGGGTGTCGACGACCTTCCACACGGTGCCCGGGGCACCGCACGGCTTCGAAACCTGGGCGTCGGAGACGACCATCAGCATCGAGTACCTGGCCGCCGCGCGTGCCTGGCTGCGCCAGACCCTCCGGGACGGGCCCGCCACCGGCACCTGACGGGCTGCCACCGGCACCCTACGGGCCGCCGCCCGCCATCCGACGGGCCGCCGCCCGCCATCCGACGGGCCGCCGCCCGCCATCCGACGGGCCGCCGCCGGCTCCGACGGAGGCCGGCGGCAGCCCGCCACCATGCGCGGTTCTCGCGTCAGCGGACGACGACGCGGGCGCGGGCGAGGTTCTGGACGAGCCCGTAGGGGCTGTCCCCGGCGCCGGCCCGCCGGGCCGTGACCCGGGCGACCGGGAAGTACGTTCCGGCCCGGTCGAACGTATGGGTGGCGGTCAGCCGGACCGTGCCGTCGGTCGGGTCGATCTCGGGCCGCTCGGCGAAGGCGCCGGTGCCGTCGAAGTCCCACTCCACCCGGACGATCTCGCCGGCCCCCGGCGGCAGTTCGGCCGTCACGGCGAGGGTGGCCGGCTGGCCGGCGCGGGCCTCGGCGCGCGCGGCGGGCCGGATCTCGCGGTCGTCGACCTCGGTGACCCTGACGTCGACGACCGGCTGGACACCGCGGCGCTCGCCGGCGCCGGCCGGCACGTGGATCTGCGTCTCGCCGTCGACCTCGTAGCTGGTACTGGCGGGCGGCGCCGTCCCGCGGGTGACCCAGTCGTCGAGGTAGAGCAGGGCCTGCTGCAGCTCCGACAGGTACCGGACGATGTGGGTCTCGGTGGCCGCGTCACGCGGCGGCACATGGCCGGCGTTGTCCGTGAACCACAGCCGGTAGGAGCCCTCGAGGCCGGAACCGAGGTGGGTCTGTGTCTGCCGGCGGTACCAGTCGGCCGGCCACGGGAAGGCCTCGGTGTCGAGCAGCGAGCCCAGCATGATCATTTTACCGTGGAAGGTGCCGGTGGGGACGGCGCCGCTGGCCGCCTGCGCGAACGTCGGACCGACGAGGAGTGGGCGCTGCGGGTGGAGCGGTGCGCCGTCCGGCCCGCGGAACTGGTCCCAGCCGTACTCGCCGGGCGCCGGGACCTGGTGACGCTGGTAGTACTGCAGCGCGATGATCCACGAGTTGTCGAGACGGAGCCGGTCGCCGGGTCGGATCGTCTCGGTCACCGCCCTGTCCGCGCCGGTGCCGAAGGTGATGGTGTTCCCCTCCACCTCCCCGAGGGGCACCGTCTTCCCGGCGGCGGCACCGCTGAGCACGACGAGGTCGGCTCCGGCCAGCTCACCGGCCGGTGCGGTACCGAGAGTCAGCCTGCCGGGCGGCGCGGCCGGAATCGTCGGCGTGCCCTGGACGTCCCGCAGGGCCGGCCGGGCGGCGGCTCCGGGGTCGTCCGCCCGGGCGGTGACCTCGGCCTCGTGCCGGACGCGCGCGGCCCCGGCGGACGAGGCCGGGTCGGTGCCGGCGTAGCCCGGCTTCGACCAGAAGTCGTCGACATAGGTCGGGTCCAGAACCCGCACCCCTCCGCCCACCGCGAAGAAGGCGCCGCCGGTCATGTTCTCGTGGTCCCACCAGCCACGCAGCGGGAAGCCGATCCGGGTCGCCTCGCGCAGCACCGCACGCTGCTCCTCGTTCAGCCCGGCGTAGGGGTCGCCGCTGCCGCCGGGCTCCATCGCGTCCACGATCTGGGGGAACACGGGCTTCAGGACCCGCAGCGCCAGCAGCTGCGTGGTCATACTGCTCGGGATGGCGTTCGGGGTCCCGGGGACCATCGGCACCCCGCCGTCCCACACGCCTTCGGTGTTCTCCAGGGCGCCGATCGTCTGGTACGCACCGCCGCTCGCCCCGTAGATGTAGCCGCGGGGGCGGGCAGGATCGTCGTAGACCTGTGCCGCGACCGTCCGGGAGAACTTCGCCGCCGCCGCGTTGACCCGGTAACCGGCGATGTCACCGGCGCCGGGCAGGCCGCCCGCGTTGTTCGTGGAGACGACATATGCCCCGCTCGAGACGGCGAAGGCCACGGTGTTCGGCGCGGCCTCGTCGGTGGACAGCGTCGGATACGTCGAATGGAAGAAACGACCCTGATATCGCTCGGGGAAGTAGAGCGAGAACGTTGCCCTGGTGCCGGTGAAACCACCGTGGATGTGGCGCACGTGGACGGTGACATCCGTGGCGGGGTCGGTGATGTCCTGTTTCTCGTCCCGGTCGACGAAAGGCTGGTTCAGCGTCGGGTCCACACACCGCTCGGTGACGAACAGGGCGGTGCCACCCTGCGGCCCCGGTGCGCAGGCGGGTCCCTGAAGTGCGCCGTCGCGCAGCTGTAAGGGGCGTCCGACGTCGGCTCGCCCCGCTGGTTCGGCCGGGGAGTCGTCGCTGCAGGACACCAATGTCGCCGTTGCCGCCAGGCTGACGGCGACGAGCACCTGGCCCGCCGTTCTCGTTCGGCCCGGCCGGAAGCCTCCGGGCCGGCCTCCTTCTCGCCAGTGCCCGTGCCCGCCACGGTTCGGAGCTCGTGTCATCCTTGACCTCGCCTCGCTCTCCGGTCGGTCCTGGACCGCCGACAGGGACGGCGAGTGTAAGTTCGCCGGCTCCGGCGAATCGCCGGAATATGCCGGGGTACCCCCAAACGTGGTGTTCCGTGCGAGGGGCGGGCAGGGGCCGGGCCGGCGAAGCGGATGTCGGCCCTGCCGGGCCGGCCCGGCAGTCTTCGGTGCACGGGCATCCGCCCGAGGGAGTCGGCCTGCGGTGGCAGCCGCACCGCCGGGACGCAGAGAATGCGCGTGAGCTGGAACACCTCGAGCGCAGGCGAGATAGCAGTGACATGCGTCACCGAAGGGTGGGGGAATGTGATCCGGGTAACCCTGATTTCTCGGTTCCGAGGGTTCGATGGGCCGTTCTGTGTCGTGGGCCACGGGCGTGGATCACAATATATTCTTGTTCGGGTGGGTGCGTCTCAGGTCACGTCCGGAGGGCTCATAAAAGCTCCGGAATGGGCGCACCATAAAGACGGTGGCTGGGCGATCGGCCGCCGTCGCCAGTCTTTTCTCTGCACCTGGGAGCCTGCCGTGATGAACGTCGTCCACGCCTTCGCCCGTCCCGGCACGCGCACGATGCCGGCTGTGCGCAGCTCTGCCCGTTCCTGGTTCCTCGGCCCCGAGGAGACCTTCCTGACCCTCGGCGCCCCCGCTGCGCTGCCGGAGCCCCAGGCCGTCGCGGGCCCCCGCCCCGTCTCCGGCCGGGTGGAGCGGGAGCGCCCGGTCCAGCGTCGCCGGGTGCTGCGCTGGGCGCACTCGCACAGCTGACGGCACCGCGCCGCCACCCGCACTGACGCACCGCACTGGCGCACCGCACAGTTCATCCCGCCGACGGGATGACGGTACTGCGGCCCGTTGGCCCGCTCTCCGTACGCTGCGTCTTCCCATGGCTGTCCCTCTCGGTCACTCTGTCATCACTGCACCTTGCGATGCCCGGCTCGTGCCGATCAGCGGTATTTCGGTCACGTGCACGGGCAGGGAAGCAGTGAGACCGAGAACGGGCGGCGAATCCGGCCGGTCAGGCCGGATCGCGTCGCCGCGTTCGAGACCGGAGAGGACGCGGCCATGGCCAATCTGGCGCAGCTCCTGGCGGACACCGCCGCCACCTGTCCCGACCGCGAGGCGGTTGTCCTCGGATCGTCGAGACTGACCTACACCGAGGTGGACGCCGCCGCGGCCGCCGTCGCGCACCTGCTGGTTGCCCGGGGGATTCGTCCTGGCGACAGAGTCGCGCTGACGTGTGCGAACATTCCGCACTTCACCGTGGTGTACTACGGCATCCTTAAGGCCGGCGCGGTCGTGGTCCCGCTCAACGTCCTGCTGCGCCACCGTGAGGTGGCCTACCACCTGGGCGATTCCGAGGCCCGGGCCTACTTCTGCTTCGAGGGTTCCGCCGAGCTGCCCGTGGCGCAGGAGGGATTCGCCGGCTTCGCCGACACTCCCGGCTGCGAACACTTCTTCGTCATCACGCTGGACCCGGCCGCGCCGTCCCCGGTGGCGGGAACCTCGGCGCGCCCGGTGGAGACGCTGGCGCGGGCCGTCGCCGGCCAGCCGTCCACGTTCTCGACCGTCGAACGCGACGATGACGACACCGCCGTCATTCTGTACACGTCGGGTACCACCGGCCGGCCGAAGGGGGCGGAGCTGCGGCACCGCAACATGCGGGACAACGCGCTCGCCGGGCGGGACCAGTTCGGCTCCGACATCTCCCGTCCCGACATCTACCTGGGCGCGCTGCCGCTGTTCCACTCGTTCGGGCAGACGGTCGTCCAGAACGGGGCGTTCGCGTTCGGCGGCACCGTGGTACTGCTGCCGCGGTTCGACCCGGGCGCGGCGATCCGGCTGATGCTCGACGAGCGGGTGACGATGTTCGCGGGTGTCCCCACCATGTACTGGGGTCTGCTGAACGCGCTCGGGCAGGACCCGTCGATCGACACCGCGGCACTCGCGCGCAACCTGCGGGTCGCCGTCTCGGGAGGTTCGGCGCTGCCGGTCGAGGTGCACCGGCAGTTCGAGAAGCAGTTCGGCGTCACCATCCTGGAGGGGTACGGCCTGTCGGAGACCTCGCCGGTGGCGTCGTTCTCGCCGTATGGCGAGCCGCCGCGGGTCGGCTCCATCGGCCTGCCGATCCGCGGCGTCGAGATGACCCTCCTCGAGCGTGACACCTGGGACGAGCTCGCCGACCCGGCCGGGATCGGCGAGATCGCCGTCCGCGGGCACAACGTGATGAAGGGCTACCACCGGCGTCCCGAGGAGACCGACGAGGTCATCCGGGACGGCTGGTTCCGCACCGGCGACCTGGCCCGCAGGGACGAGGACGGCTGGTACTACATCGTCGACCGCTCCAAGGACATGATCGCCCGAGGTGGGTACAACGTGTACCCGCGGGAGATCGAGGAGGTGCTGGTGACCCATCCGGACGTGTCGCTCGTGGCCGTCATCGGCGTCCCGCACCCGCGCCACGGGGAGGAGATCAAGGCCGTCGTGATCCGCGAACCGGGTGCCACCGTCACCGCCGACGAGCTGATCGGGTGGGCGAAGGAGCAGATGGCCGCCTACAAGTACCCGCGGATCGTGGAGTTCGTCGACACGCTGCCGATGACCGCCACCGGCAAGATCCTCAAGCGCGAGCTCTCCTGACGGACCCCCGGTCAGGGGCTGATCAGCGGTCTGAAGGCGGCCTGGATGTCCGAGCCGGCGGGGGTGACGTAGCGCTCCCGATCATAGCCGTAGAGCGTGAGAGGGCAGCTCGAGCCGCTGATCTCCACCCTGGTGTCGGTCAGCAGCGCTCCGGTCCGCAGCTCGTAGACGCGGACGGGCAGCGCCACCCGATGGAACGTCACGTTCCCACCGGGGTTGTAGAGGCAGGTCTCGACCGCGGAGCCCAGCTGGTCGTCGCCGACACAGAGCACCCGGGTGGCGGCGGTCAGATCGCCGGCCTTCCACTCGCCGGGCAGATCGTCGACGTAGGTGGAGGCGCCGAAGACCAGGGCCCGGTTCGGGCCGCCGGACGCCTGCGAGAAGGGCACCGGGGCAGCGCAGTACTGCGGCAGGATGCCGGTCGACGGGGCGCGCAGCAGGTTGCGCAGGTTCGTGACCTCCGCCTCCCGGCCGATCCGCGCGATGCCCTCCCGCGCCCGGGGAGCGAGCGCGTCGCCGGGGTACCGGTCGAGCAGCTGCTGGAAGGTGGCCTGGGCGCCGTTCGGGTTCCCGGCCTGGAGAAGCTTGTCACCGCAGCCGACCAGCGCCGCCGGCGCGAGCCGGGGGACGGCCGCGGCGGCGCGGTCGAGATCGTTGCCGCTGGCCGGCCGCTGGGCGAGCCAGGTCGTGATGCTCGCGGTGTCGCAGGGATCCGGAGCGGGCAGGCCGTCGAGGAACCGGTCGAGGTTCGCGCGCACGACGTTCTCGTGGCCGGGCAGGTCCGCGAGGACGGCCGAGAGCGCCGCGAAGCCCGCCTCCAGCTCCCCCGTGTCACCGAGCCGCGCGCCGTCGAGGTGCCCGGCGGCCGCCCGCAGCCGCGCGCAGGCCTCGACCGTGCGCTCGCCCTGGGCCGCCGGAGAGATCGTGACCATGCGGTGGGCGGGGTTCACGCGGTCGACGACGGCCTGCGCCCGTGGGCAGTCCCCGGCGGCGCGCGCCGAGGCGAGATCCTTCTTGATCTGCCTGGTATCCACCCGGAGTAACACGAACGCCAGCAGCACCGGGAGCACGGAGACGAGGGCGAGTGACCGGCGCAGCCACGACCGGTGCAGCCACGACCGGTGGACCCGCGACCGGTGGACCCGCGGCCGCCGCGGGCCGGCCGTGCGGTGGCGTGGCCATCCGCCGGCCAGGTACCAGCCGTGGGCGACCAGGGCCGCCCACCACACCAGGACGACGACGGCGAACCACAGCACCTGCGCGGACGAGGCGAAGATGATGAGCAGCTCGACGGTGATCAGCACGGAGACCAGGGCGAGATGGACCCGCCCCAGCATCAGGTACCCGACGCCGAGCAGGGAGGCGTTGCCCAGCGCCACCGCCAGCGGATCGTGGGACCGCTCCGTGTCCCCGGCCCGGCCCGGTCCTGCCGTCACGTCCGGTCTGGCCGTCGTGTCCGGCGGGGGCGACGCCGGGTGTGGCCCGGGCCGCGACCTGGCCTGCGTCATCGGCGGTTCCTCTCAGACGGGCGGCGTGATGCGCAGGGTCACGGTGCGGTTGCGGATGTCGTCGGCGGGGGAGTCGGGGTAGGGCGTGACGGCGCTGCCGGCCGCCGCGACCGTGAGAGCGGCCGCGGGGACGCCGGCCGCGCGCAGGACCTGCGCGGCGGCGGCGGCGCGGGCCAGGCTCAGCGCGGTGTTGTCGATGAACGGCCCGCCCGGTCCGACCGGGACACTGTCGCTGTGGCCGACGATCTCGACGGCGACGTCCGGGACGGCCGCCAGCCGGCCGCCCGCCGTGGCGAGCACCGCGCGGCCCTGCGGGCTCAGGGCGTCGCGGCTGGCGAAGAGGGCCTCGCGAAAGACGGCGACCACCTGGCCACCGGCCCTGGTGAGCGTCACCTCCGGCCCGGCGAGGCGCGCCGCCAGCTCCGCCCCGCCGGGGGCCGGAGCGGCGGACACGCCCCCGGGAACGGCGGCCGGAGCGGATGGTGGGCCGGGCACAGCGGGAGCTGCCGCGGCGGTCGCGGCCGCCGCCGTGACCCCGGCTGCCTCGTCCTGGTCGTGGCCGAGCCACCACCCTCCGCCGAACGCGACGGCGAGGGCGACGGCTGCTGCCGCGGCCACCCCTCCCCGGACCCGGCCGCCGCCGCGGGTGCGCAGCTGGTCGAGGCGGTGCAGGCCCGCCGTCGCCCCGGCCGCCGTCGGGTCGAGGGCGAGCGCGGCCCGCCAGTGCCGCTCCGCCTCGTCGCACCGGCCCTGCTGTGCCCGGATCCGGGCCAGCAGGTCGTGTTCGGCGGCGGTGTGGTCACGTCCGTCCGCCAGCGCGCCGAGCAGGCGCAGGCCGTCCTCGTACCGTCCCGCGCGGGCAAGCGTGGCCGCCTGTCCACGGACGGCTTCGCCGAGCAGCGCGGCTTCGCCGGGCAGGGCGGCTTCGCCGGGCAGCGCGGGCGGGCCGCTGCCCGTGGGGCCGGCGCCGCTCTCAGCGCTGGGGCTTGTAGACACCGCTGACGTCCTCCCCGCCGTCCGGCCCGTCCCCGCGCGGGAGCAGCTCGATGAGCTCGCGGTTCACCGACCGCAACGCCTCGATGTCGTTGCCGTCGACGGCGCGCCGGCCCTTCGCGATCAGTCGCGCGGCCGCGGCCTGGTCGGTGAGCTCGTCGCGCATGCCGGTGAGCTGGGAGAAGCGGGCCATCACCACCGCCCCCGTCCTGCGGTCGACGACGGTGGCGAGGTAGGCCGCGAGCTGGTCCACCAGGGTCCGCAGGTGCTCGGCGTCCCGGCTCTCCAGCGCCCGGCGGACGTCGGCGGCGAGCAGCTCGTAGCGCCGCCGGTCCCGCGGCTCGCCGTACTCGTCGATCAGCCCCGGCGCGTCATGCAGCACCCGGTTCGCCCACTCGACCAGCGACGGCCACTCCAGCGCCTGCTCGACGGCGTCAAGCCTGGCCTGCAGGTCCAGCAGACGCCTGCCAGCGGTGCCGGCCGCGTCGGTGTCTCCGTGCTCGGTCGCGGCGACGTCGTTCTCCAGCTGGTCGACGACCCGTTCGTCGTCCAGCTCGTCGAGGATCGCGAGCGCGGCCGGGTCGGCGGTGCGCCGCGCGTCCGTCTGCAGGCCGTCCAGCCGTTGCTGCTCGGCCTGCAGCGCCCGGCGCAGCTCGGCCGGCTCCGGGGCGCGCTCGGTGGTCAGGTCGTGGAAGGCCTCGAACTCCTCGTCGAGGACCGGCACGTACGCCCGTGTGGTGACCAGCCGGGAGGCGTCGATCTGGATCTCCACCTCGATCTCGCTGTTCTTCGGGATGTCCCGGGTGACCTGGTCGGCGAGGATCTCCAGCGCTCCCACCTGCCGGTTGCGGTTGGCCCGGGCGTGCTCGCCCTCCACGATCGGGATCCGCAGCAGGCCGCCGGACTCGCCGCGGGTCAGCCGCACGGTGCTGCGCAGGATCTCGCGGGCCTTCTCCGGGATGCGGGTTCCCTTGGCCAGCAGCCAGGAGACCTCGTTGCCGGCGAGCGTGACGCCGATCGAGTGGGTCAGGGTCGCGGCCGGCGCGACGACCCCGACGGTGTACGTCAGCTCCGTGGGCTGGACCTTCTCCCGGGCCCCGGTCGGCCCCTCCAGGACGATCTCGTAGACGTTGCGCCGCTCGGGCTCGGCCCGCAGCGTCGTGATGAACGTCCCGGCCGCCGGCAGGACGACCTTCCCGCTTCGCCACGGCGGCCGGGCCCCGGCGTTGACGAACTCGACGGTGAAACCGTCCAGTGCCCGCCCGGCCGGGCCCCGCACCACCCCGCCGACCATCGGTTCCGGGTCGGAGCCGATCGGCTTGTACTCCAGGTCCACCGTGTAGGAGACGCCCGGGCGCACTGGCTCCGCGGGCAGTCGCTGGGTCCCCGCGAAGATCGCCGCGCCGCGGGCGACGACCGTCATCGGGTCCTGGCTGACGTCCAGCTCGATGCCGAGGCCCTCGTGCAGCCGGCGACGCAGGTAGGGCGTGAGGGTGGGGCCGCCGACGAGCAGCACCCGGTCGATCCGGTCCGGCGTCAGCTGGCTTTCCCGCAGCGCGGCCTGGCAGATGTTGACCGCCCGGGCGACGAACGGCTCGGTGAGGGCGTCGACGTCCGCGCTGTGCAGCTCGTGGACGAACTCCACCGGGGCGCCGCGGGAGTCGGCGCACAGCGGCGGGTCGCTGATGTCGATCAGCGCCGAGTCCGCCGAGGACAGCTCGATCTTCGCGTTCTCCGCGGCCGCCTTCAGCTTCGCGATCGCCTGCGCCCAGGCAGGCTCACCCCGACCGAAGCCGGGCAGCGTGTACTGCCGCAGCAGCGCGGGAATCAGCAGCTGCTCGACGATCGCCCAGTCGATGAGCTTCCCGCCCAGGAAGTTGTCGCCGCGGTGGTTGACGATGTCGAACTCGCCGTCGCGGATGTGCACGACAGAGGCGTCGAACGTGCCGCCACCCAGGTCGAAGACGAGCCGGTAGATGTTGTCCTCGTCGCGTTGGAAGCTGTAGGCGAGGGCGGCCGCGGTCGGCTCCTGCAGCAGCGGGGAGAGCTCCAGCCCGGCGGCCTCGGCGGCCCGCCGCGTCGCGTCGGTCTGGTTCAGCTCGAACGCGGCCGGCACCGTGATGACGGCGGCCCGGACCTCCTCGCCCAGCTGCCTGGTCACGTTCGCCTTGAGCGCGCGCAGCACGTGGGCGGACAGCTCCTCCGGGCCCAGGCTCAGGCCACTGTTGACGAAGGATGTCAGCTGGTCGCGCAGGCCCATCCTGAGCTTGAACTCGGCGGCGGCGTTCGCCGGGTCGGACTCGACCCGTTCACGGGCGCGTTCGCCGACATGGATCCGTCCGGCGCGGTCGGCGTACACGGCCGACGGCGTGGTGTCGTGCCCGAAGGCGTTCTTGACGATGCGGGCCTCGGTGCCGTCCAGGACGGCGATCGCGCTGTTGGTCGTGCCCAGATCGATGCCGAAGTCCATCGTTGATCGCGCCATCATGCCTCCTGGCCGGTGAAAAGGGGGATGGGTCAGCCGCCGCCGTCGCGCGCGGCGGTGTCGGGCGGGGCGGTGTCGGGCGGGGCGGGAATGCCGACCACGACCTCACCGGTCTGCACCCGCTGGCCGTGCAGGTAGACGCTCGGCCGCAGGGTCTCCAGAACGATCTCGCCGCTCAGGCCGGCGGTCTGCTGGAACTCGAGAACCTGCAGGTCGAGGCCGGAGTCGTAGCGGGTGCGGTCGTGTTCCTGGATCTCGACCCCGGCCGCGGTGAGGGTGCCCCACAGGGAGTCGAGCTGGCGCTGCAGGCGGCGGGTGTCCGCCGAGCCGGCGGACTTCGTCCGATCGCTGCCGCCGGCCAGGTCGGACAGGCGCCGGCGCAGCCGCCACAGGCCGGTCGCGAGCTCGGCGACCACCGGCTGCCCGAGCGTCCGCTCGTCGGCCGGCGCGTGGGTCGCGCCACCGTCCGCGGACGCTGACGTACCGGACTGCGGCGGGGCCTGCGCTGTGGCGCCCGTGGCGCCCGTGGCGCCCGTGGCGTCGGGGGCCGTCGTCGACGTGGGCCCGGAGGCATCCGCGGTCCGGCCGGCCGAGGTGGCGAGCCGCAGTGCCTCGGCCCATGCCGCGGGCAGTGCCGGCCGGGCTATGCGGAACTCACGGGGATGGCGCCACTGGCGCAGGCCCTCAACCACCGGTGACCCCGAGCGGTCGTTCGCCCCGCTGCCAGCCCTTGCCACGCAGTTCCGCCAGCGGTGGGAAGGAGTCGATGTGCGCCCGCCTCCGTCGCGCGGCGGGCCAGCTCACGGCCATCCCGTCGACGAGGAAGGCGATGACCGCGGCGAGAACGCCGAGCGCGACGAATCCGCCGCCCGCGCCGGGGAACAGCATCGCGGGAATGCTGATCGCCACGAGGAAGTACAGGACAGTCCGCAGGATCATCCGCCAGCCGCCGCCCACCTCGCGCAGCTCGCAGGTACGACAGCGCGGCACGGTGACCTGACCCTTGCTCCACTGCACGCCCTGGAAGGTCCGGACCACCTCGCCGTGCATCCAGACCTTGATCCCCGAGCGTTCCTCGGCCGGCCGGTCCTGGCAGACCCAGCAGACGATGTGCAGGGCGGACGACTCGAGAAGCGCCCGGTTCTCGGCAAGGCGCTCACGGATGGCCTCGGAGCCCGCTGTGCGCTCGGCCCGCGTCAGCAGCTCGGTCATCGTGAGGTGATCGCGGGCGGCGCTGTCCCCCGCGGCGCGGGGCACGCCCCTGGTCCGGTCGAAGGCCAGCAGGCAGTGCAGCGTCTCGAGGGCGACCTTGTCGTGCGCGCGGACCCGCGTCGGCTCCTCGGCGGGCAGCAGGACGTCGACCCGTTCCAGCAGCTCCGCGGACTCGGTGAGGATCCGCTCGGCCTGGGCCAGGCCTTCCGTCGAGGTGTTCTCCGCGACCCGGATGGCGCTGTCACACAGGGCCGTGATCTCGTTCGCCCAGGGGGTACCCGCCGCGCGCAGCGCCGCACCGAGCGCCTCGTCGGCGGCGGGTCCCAGCCGCGCCGCCCGCATCGCCGCCAGCTGTCGCTCGGCCCGCCCGAGGTCGCCCGCGGTGAGGGCCGCGACGGCGAGCTCGGCGCCGATCGCCAGCAGCGCGGTCGGCAGCGCCGCGCGGACGTCGGCGGCGAGGCTTTCGTCGAGCCGGGCGTTGCCGGCCTGCCGGATGCGTGCCGCGAGAGCCTCCCAGACCCGATCGTCGGCCAGGACGTTCTCCCAGCGGCGATGGACCGACAGCCAGTCAGGCGGCGGACCGCTCGTGCCGGCGGCAGCGGCGGCCGGCTCGGCGTCCAGGGCCTGCAGGTGCTCGAGCACCGCGAGGTTGTGGACGGCACTCGCGGCCTCCGTGGACGCCTCCGGGTCGGTTCGGGCCGCTGCCGCGGTCCAGTGCCGCACCGCGGACGCCGTGTCGCCGGCGGCCAGGGCGGCGAGCGCCGGGTCCGGCTCGGCGCCAGCACCGCCCGTACCGCCCGTGCCACCGGTACCGGCCTTGCCGCTCGTGCCGACCGGCCAGAACCAGAAGAACTCGTCGACCAGTCGCTGGCGCGGATCCCCCAGCCGGTCGAGGGCGCCGCGGATGTCCTGGGCGGACGGCGCCGGCCGCAGCGGCAGGACGTCGGGTACCGGCAGCTCGCCCCCGGTCTTCTCGATCACGGCGAGCATGTCGGACTTCCGCCTGATGTCCCGCCCGGTCGCCGCCAGGGGCAGGCCGGTCACGCGGAAGGCGTTCTGCCGGTAGAGCCGTGGCGACAGTCGCCCGAGGAGACCGGAGCCGGTGTGCTGGGTCGTCATCTCGCCACCCCCCTGCGCCACAGCCGGATCTGCGACGCATGCTGTTCACGCAGGTCCGGCCAGGCGGCACAGGCCTCCTCCAGCAGATCGGCGGCGTGGCCGTACCGGCCGGCGGCAGCGGCGGCCACCGCCCGGGCAGCCAACCGCTCCGCCGCGGCCGGCCCGTCGGTTGATGCCCGGTCGGCGGGTAACGTGCGGCGCTCTGGCGGCGCCTGGCCGGCGGGCAGTGCGTGGCCGGCGGGCGAGGCCCGGCCGAACGCCTGCTTGCCTGCGGCGATCTCCCCTGCCGGCACGGGTTCCCGCAGAGGCCGGCGGGCTGCGGCCGGGGTGCCCGGCCGCCACGCCTCCAGATCGGCGAGCAGCTCCGTGGCCGACGGGTAGCGCTTCGCCATGTCGAAGGACAGCGCCCGGGCGACGATGCCGTCCAGCACCGGGTCCACCGCGTGCCGCACCTCGCTCGGCGGCACGAGCGCCGACCGGTGCCACGACGCCGCGACCGGGTCGCTGGCGCCGCGCTGCGGATAGGGGACCTGATCCGTCAGCAGCAGGTGGAACACGACGCCCAGCGACCAGACGTCCGCCGGCATCGAGGACAGGTGCGGGTGGAGCAGGGTCTCCGGCGCCATGAAGGCAATCGATCCCTGGGAGCTCGCCAGCAGGGTCAGGGCGCTGACCTTTCTGGCGAGACCGAAATCGCTGACCCGCACCCGCAGGCCGGCCCCGTCATGACCGACCAGGATGTTCTGCGGAGTGATGTCACGGTGGACGACCGGCGGGGACTCCTGGTGCGCCACGGCCAGCCCGCGTGCCGCCTGCCGGATGATGTCCACCGCCGTCGGGATGGGCATGTACCCCTCGCCCTGCGAGCGCCAGAAATCGTGCAGCGTACCGCCGGCGACGTATTCCATGGTGAAGTAGGCGTGTACGCCACCGGACGTCTCGACGGTGTTCGCCTCGAACACGCGGACGATGTTCGGGTGCGCTATACCGGAGAGCAGCATCGCCTCGCCGAGCGCGTCATGAACCTGCTCTGTGGACATTCCCGCCTGCCGGAAGACCTTCATCGCCTGCCGCTTCCTCAGATACCGGTGTCGGACCCGGTACACCTCTGCGAACGCGCCGGCGCCGAGCAGCCGCTCCACCGTGTAGGTGTCACGGATGACCTGCCCGTCGCGTAACAGAGCCATGGGTCCGAACCTCCGGCAGCGCAGTACCAGATGGGGGTTCCACGGGGCCGGCTCCCACCGTGTGCTCTGGTCCCCGGGGATGGACTGGTGCGCGGTCGGGCGGGTGCGAGCGCGCCGGGCCTGCTGATTGTCCCGCTGTTTCCGAACCGCGTCGCCGCTGCCGTCGGTCGTTGTCTGTCAGGATGACGACAGGCCCTCGCGGTGTCGAGCACACCGGTTTCTTGCCTCGTAGCAACCAGTTTCCTCCCTGCTGTTCCCATGCGGCGCGCAGTCGCCACGTTAATCTTCTCTCCCCCCCCGCGTACAGCTGGGAGGAGAAACCGAAGAACGGTCTCTCGGAAAGCCGATTTCTGGCTGGATCGCGCGTCCTCCCTGCGTCCGGTCGGAACGATTTCCGAGGGGGCGGGGTTGTCGAGAGGCGGGGCTCCTCGTGATGATGCTGTGGTGGTCAGGATGCTGTGCTCGGGGTGCTCGGCAGGACGGTGCGACCGAGGGAGCATCCGGTGATCGTCGACCGGTCGCGGGTGGCCGCGGCCGTGCCGAACTACGTCCTGGGTGAGCAGCTCGGCTCGGGGGCGTTCGGCCTGGTGCTGCGGGCCGAGCACCGCCGGATGCGCCGCCCGGCGGCGATCAAGGTGATGCCGGCCGAGGGGGCGCGGATCGATTTCGCCGCCGAGGCACGCCTGCTCGCGGGGCTGGACCATCCGCACGTCGTCCGGGTTTACGACTACGTCGAGGGCGACGACCTGTGCCTGGTCGTGATGGAGCTGCTCGCCGGCGGCACGCTGACCCGACGGCGGGAAGGGTTGACAGCCGGGCAGATCTGCGCGGTGGGCCTGGCGGTGGCCGCGGCGCTGGGCCACGCGCATGACCGCGGGGTGCTGCACCGTGACGTCAAGGCCGACAACATCCTGTTCGCCGCGGACGGGACGGTGAAGGTCGGCGACTTCGGGATCGCGAAACTGTTCGAAGGATCGGCCGCCACCGTCAGCAAGGTCGTCGGCACACCGGTCTCCATGGCACCCGAGCAGATCGACGTGGGTGGCCGGCTCGGACCGGCGACCGACCTGTACGCCCTCAGCGCCGTTCTCTACACCCTGCTGGCCGGCCGGCCCCCGTTCGACCCGAAGCAGCCCCTGCACCTGCTGTGGCACCAGCTGCGTAACGAGCCCGCGCCGCCGATGGGCGGGGTGCCGGACTCCGTCGCCCAGGTGGTGCTGCGCGGGCTGGAGAAGGACCCGGCGGCCCGCCACCCGGACCCGGCGGCGTTCGCGCTGGACCTCGCCAGCGCCGCGGCCGAGGCCTACGGTGCCGACTGGCTCGCCCGCGCCGGCATGCCGCTGCATCTTGACGACGCTGTCCGCCGGGCCGCTGTCCGGTCACCGGCCGAGGCGGTGACGGAACTCGTCCGGGATATTGTCGCGGAGGGGCCGACCGCGCGCCCCGACGGGCTGCCCACATTTCCCGGCCCGGGCCCGGGCGGCGCCGGGTCCGCACCGGGCACGGTGGCCACGGCCAGCGCCGGCCTCACCGAGGGCCGGTACGGGGGTACCGCCGGCGCGGAGGAGTTCGCCCGACTGCGGCACACCCACGGCCCCGACCATCCCGCCGCCCTGGCCGCGGCGAACGAGCTCGCTCTGCGGCTGAGCGTCCTCGGGCGGCACGAGGACGCCCGCGAACTCGACGAGGACGTGCTCGGACGGCTGCGCCATCAGCTCGGGCCCGACCATCCGGACTCACTCACCGCCGCCCACAACCTCGCGGTCGACCTGGCCGCGACCGGTGCGGCGGGCCGCGCTCGTGACCTGTGTCAGGACACGCTCCTGCGACGCCGGAGGGTTCTCGGGCCCGACCACCCGGACACCCTCGACACGGCACACAACCTCGGCATGCTGCGCAGCGCCGGCGGCGAGCACGCGGCCGCCCGCGAGCTGGGGGAGGACACCCTCGCGCGGCGCCGGCGGGTGCTGGGGCCCGACCATCCCGAGACCCTGACCGCCGCCTTCAACCTGGCCGCACGGCTGGGCGCCGGCGGCGCCTTCGAGGCGGCGCGCGAGCTGGGGGAGGACACCCTGGCCCGGCGCCGGCGGGTGCTGGGGCCCGACCATCCCGAGACGCTGGTCAGCGCCTTCAACGTCGCCTTCTACCTCGGTCGTCTCGGCCGCTACCTGGATGCCGGCGACCTCTGCGCGGAGGTCCAGGAGAGCCGTCACCGGAGCCTCGGCCCCGGCCACCCCGACACCGTCGCCGCCGAGGATGCCGTCGCCTGGTGGTTCCACCAGGCCGGGCGTGACCTTTAGCCGCCTCTGGGTCCGATGGCGGCCACAGCCGTCAGTGCGGTTTGCGGCTGCCACTGAACGGCGGCCTTGTGCGTATGGATCAGAGCCTTTCGTTCTGGCTGGACGAGCAGTTCACGCCGCCGTTAGGCTCGCTCTGCTGGTGGGAGTATAAGGGCCATGTAGGTGACGGTGGATTCTGTCGTGCGTTGGCTCGGAGATTTCGGGAGCACGAGCAGCGGACGGTCATCCGGCATTGGCCCGGTTCGTTCTACCCGGCGGGCAACTCGTTATGACCGCCCCTGTCGGGCGGCATGGCGGTTGAGTCCTTCACGTCTTCGTAAATACTCGGGCATAAACAATTCGGGGGTGTCTGGTGGAACTTGTCTCGACGTACTCGCACCTGAGTGACAGGATGTTCGCCGAGCAGATCATGGAGTCGATCAGGGAGCGGCACGGGGTCGACCTGCGAGCGATCTTCGCGAATGACGCGCTGAGTGAGCGGAAGAAGGCCCGGATCGCGCGGGTCCGCCTTCTGGAGGCGGTTCTGGAGGAGGTGGGCCGGCCGGGCTCCGGTGCGACCGGCCTCGAGGCCACCGACTTCGACGAGGACACCGCTCTCGAGAGGATGCTGGACACCGAGGTCGACATCGAGCCGAACCTCTCGATGACGCGCAGCGACGCGAACTTCGTCATGGGTCTGCGGGGTGACGACGTCAGGCAGTACCTCAGCTCGCTCACGAAGCGCTTCGAGAACATGCAGAACGCCAAGACCCCGGGCCAGCTCGCGATGGAACTGGTTGCTGGCGGCCTGGTCAGCGTGGGCGTGCCGATGGCGGTCGAGACGATCAAGGCGTTGCGCGCCGGGCAGGCCCTGCTCGCCGCAATCCGCACCGGTGTCACCAGCATCGGTCTCAAGACGGCGATCGGTGCCGTCGTCGTGGTCCTCGTCGGATTCCTGCTGTACCTGTTCCTCGAGAATCCGAAGAAGATTCTCGGAATGATCATCAACGACACCGACGAGCACCTTGTCGTCAAGGACTGGGAGAAGGGGGTGGATGGGAAGAAGTCCGGCGACCTGTACATGGCCTTCGGGCACATGGCCTCCTTCATGCAGGACAACGAGAGCGGGCTGATCTCGCCGAAGGTGCAGGTCAGGGCTCGCGTCAACTTCGGGCCGAACGATCCGGAGAACCTCGTCTTCGCCGGCATCTACTTCGCCGACCGGAACTTCGGGATGCGCGGCGCCGAAGGAATCATGGTCTTCAGTTCGCCGAAGATCCGCTTCGCGCACCTCTTCGCCGTCCCGTACTTCGAGGACAACGGCACGTACATCGGGTTCGTCACCGAGGGCGAGGACATCGAGAAGATCTACAAGGACTTCTATGGGAAGCGGCAGGTCTCCGTCTCCTACACCGAAAGGAACTACCGGCTTGCCGCGAACGTCAACGCACCCAGAGGCGGTGTCGTGGCCTGTATCGCCTCCATTGTCCAGTGACGGTCGGCGCTCCGCGGGCGGCGCGGGCGGGAAGCCCGACAAGGCCAGGTAACCGGCGCTGACGGAAGCGCCGTCGACAGGCCGACCTCACGACCGCGGTCGCGAGACCGGCGAGGACCGGCAACACAGACCCACCCGGTAGCGGCTTCGTCGAACCGGTCCTCGCTCGGCTCGCCCTGCGGACCACGGATATCGCCAGGGTCCGCGACTGCGCGGCGCCGTGTGGTGCTGCTCGGGATCCGCCGAGCACCTTTCTACTTCGGCGACTGTGGGCGCGAGGCGGCGTCGGTGCGGGCTGGGTCGTGCTGGCTTGCGGCCCAGCTGGCGAGGAGGCGCAGGGCGTCATGGGACGGGGTGGCCGGTGGTGCGGTGTAGGCGGTGAGGGTGAGGCCCTGGTCGGCTTCGATGGCCATGGCTTCGAACATGAGGTCGAGGTCGCCGACTGCGGGGTGGTGGAAGCGTTTCCCGCCGGACCGGTGGAGGCGGACGTTGTGAGCGGCCCAGAGAGTGCGGAACTGGTCGCTGCGAGTGGACAGCTCGCCGACGAGGTCGGTGAGCGCCTTGTTGTAGGGGTCCCTGCCGGCTTCGGCGCGAAGCAGAGCGACGGTGGTGTGCGCAGATTCCTCCCCGTCCGGGTAGAAGGCGCGCGCGGCGGGGTCGAGAAACCTGAACCGGGCAAGGTTCGGCGGCTGGCTCTGGGTGAGAAAGACCGGTGAGTACAGCGCCCGTCCGAGGATGTTGGTCGCCAGAATGTCGAGGCGGCCGTTGCGGACAAAGGCCGGCGTGTGGGTCATCCCGTCGAGGATGAGCTGGACGCCGGGGCGGATCCGGTGGGGCGCCCGACGCCGGGAGGCGCGCGCCGGGCCGGTGTTCGCGGCGCGGGCCAGATCGGCCAGGTAGAGGCGTTCCGCCTCGTCCAGCTGGAGGGCACGGGCGACGGCCTCCAGCACACTGTCGGAGACGCCTGCGAGGTTGCCCTTCTCCAGGCGGGCGTAGTAGTCGGCGCTGACGCCGGCGAGCATCGCGACCTCTTCGCGGCGTAGGCCGGGGACGCGCCGGTTCCCGCCGTAGATCGTGAGCCCGGCCTGCTCTGGTGTGATTCTGGCGCGGCGGGTGCCGAGGAACTCCCGCACCTCGTACCGGTTGCTGTTCACGTCCTTCACGCTAGGACCCTTCCGGGGACGGAGGGGGGTTCTGCCGGAACCGGGAAGAGCGTGACCTGCCACGTTGCCGTCGATGGACGTTGCATGGACCTCACGACAGCCCCGACCGAGACCTGCGGGGCTCGTCGCGTGTTCCCCCGAGGAGACAGATGAACATCGAAGCGAAGGCACCGACCGCGAAGGGCCCTGCCGCGTGGTTCACCGGGGACGTCTACATCGACCCGATCGCCACCCGCAGGCCCGAACCATCCCGCATGGCGTGCGCCTGCGTGCGTTTCACGCCCGGTGCGCGTACCGCCTGGCACTCGCACGCCGTCGGCCAGACGCTGTACATCACCGAGGGCATCGCCCTCCTGGGAACCCGCGACGGCACCGTGATCGTGGCCCGGCCGGGGCACGTCGTCTACACCCCGCCCGGCGAGGAGCACTGGCACGGCGCGACTCCGACCGACTTCATGGCTCACCTCGCGTTCTGGGAGGGCACCGCCGAGGGTGACGGTGCCACCTGGCTCGAACACGTCACCAGCGACCAGTACACCGCCGCGGCCGCGGCCCTGACGTCCCGCTGACGGTCAGGGCCCTTCGCGCGCCGCCGTGACGAGAGCCGACGGGATGACGGTCGGCGGCGCGGGGCTGGCGGGGCCTGCAGGGGCGCGGGCGAGCACCCCGGTCAGCGCGTCGGCGACCTTCCGAGAGACCCGTCCGGGCAGGCCGGGCCGGGACCACACCGCCAGCGGCAGGGGTCTGGGCCTGGGCAGGTCGTCGCGGGCGACGAGGCCTGCCGGGGTCTCGCCGAGGGTCGCCATCAGGGCGACGCCCAGGCCGGCGCCGACCGCCGCCTGCACGCCGGCCAGCTGGAGGGCCTCCGCGCCGATCACCGCCGGGATCGCGTGGGAGGAGAGGGTCTCCAACGCCTGGGTGCGCAGCGCGCAGGGCTGGTCGAAGGCCACGACCGGGACCGGCTGGGCCGCGGCAGGCCGTTGCCAGGCAGGGGCGGAGTACCAGGTCAGCTCGAGAGCTCCGACCGGCTGGGCCCGGCTGTCGTCGGCCGGGCCGAGGAGCAGCGCCAGGTCGATCCGGCCGGCGTCCAGCCCCTCGCGCAGCGAGGTGCCCCGGTCGATACGAAATCGGACACGGTGGTGGGGCAGCGACTGCCCCAGTACGGTAGCGAGAAACGGCAGCAGCTGGGCGGCGCCGTGCTCGGTCGACCCGATGAGGACTGCCTCCTCGGCCTCCAGGCCGAAGCCGTGCAGGGTCTCGTCGTGCAGGCTGAGGATCCGCCGGGCCTGGGCGAGCAGGTGTTCGCCGTCGCGGGTCAGTCGGGAACCGCGGCCCTGGCGTTCGACGAGGACCCGGCCGGTCGCGCTCTCGAGGCGGCGCACGTGCTGGCTCACCGCCGCCTGGCTGAGATGCAGCGACAGCGCGGCGCGCTGGAAGCCGCCGCAGTCCGCGACAGCGACGAAGCTGCGCAGCGGGGCGATGTCCAGGGTCCGTCTCATGCCGTCAGAGTATCGGTAACTCTACCATGTTCATCGGAAAGGTAGAAAATAATCACGGTTCGCGATTGATCGTCATCATGAAGCGTTGTTGGACATACTGCGCCGCACGCCGCATGCTCATCGCCATGACCCAGTTGGCCACCGTGCTGCTCACGTGTTGTCGCTGGCTTGACCTCGCGCGTAGTCAGACGGCCCGCTGTAGCTGACCCGAAGAGGGTTCCAGGCCTACGCCGGCATTTCTCCGTTCCGCCCTTCCTGCTGCGCCGCCGTGCCCGCGGGTACGGCGGCGCACGCCAGAGCGCGCCGCCGCTGACCTGATCGTCGGCACCTGTCGGCACCTCCTGTCGGCGGGCGGTGAGGTGCTCTCCTCCGGCCGCCGCACTCCCGGCATGCCCGCCGCCGGGGACATCGCCTCGCTGACAGCGGTGCCCTGGCGATGTCCCCGGCGACGCCCACAGTGGTGCCCACCTCGGGCCGGCGCGCCGGCTCTGCCTTCTGAGCCCGTCCGTCTCCTGGCCTCCCGGCCGGTCCGCGGGCCTGCCTTCGCGATCTCCCGCACACCATGATCCGGCCTGTCCGAAGCCGAGCACAGCCTGCCGCAGCCCCGACACAGAAAGAAGACCATGACCTCGGAGCGACACCCGCCGTCCACGCGCCGCCGCAGAGGCGGCGTGGTTCCCGCGGCCCTCGCGGCCCTCGCGGCCCTGCTGCTCGGTGCCTGCGGCAGCGGCGGGACCAGCACGGCCACCGGGGCCGGTGGCTCGGCCACCCTGAAATGGGCCTCCTCCTACTTTCCCACCCACTGGGACCCGGTGGTCTCCGGCAGCGGTGCCCAGTTCCGCCAGCTCGCGCTGGTCTACGCGTCGCTGACCCGTACCGACGCGAAGGGCAACGCCGTCCCGGACCTGGCCGAGAGCTGGCAGTACAACGACGCCGGTGACGAGGTGACCTTCCATCTGCGGCCGAACCTCACCTTCAGCGACGGTGTCCCGGTCAACGCGGACGCGGTGAAGCAGGCGATCGAGCGGGCCAGGACGCAGAAGGACTCGGCTCTGTTCGGCGACCTCACCTCGATCGAGTCGGTCACGACCAGCGGGGAGCTCGACGTCGTCATCCATCTCACCCAGGCCGACCACCAGATCCCGCTGCTGCTCGGCCAGCGTGTGCTGCAGGTAGCGAGCCCCCAGGCTGCGGCCGACCCGGCGAAACTCGACCAGAACCCGGTGGGCGCGGGCCCGTTCATCGTCGAGCAGCTCATCCCCGGCACGAAGGCTGTCCTGAGGAAGAACGACAGGTACTGGGACGCGGCGAACATCCACATCGACCGGGTCGAGCTCGTCTCGGCGCCGGATCCGGCCACCGTCGTCTCGGGCCTGCAGACCGGCGTCTACAACTTCGCCGACATCCTGCCGAGCCAGGCCAAGGCCGCGAAGGGCGCCGGTCTCGACGTCTTCGTGCAGCCCGGCTTCAACGCCTCCAACATCAGCCTGAACATCAACAAGCCTCCGTTCGACAACCCGAAGGTCGTCGACGCCGTCCGGCACGCGATCAATCGCCAGGAGTTCGTGGACAAGATCACTTTTGGCTACGGTTCGGCGACGAGCCAGCCGTTCCCGGAGGGCTACATCGCCTTCGACCCGCAGTCGAAGGACCCCTACCCCCACGACCCCGCGAAGGCCAGGCGCCTGCTGAGCGAGGCCGGCTACGAGCCCGGTGACATCAGGCTGGATCTGGTCATCCCGAACGAGATGGCAGCGGCGGAGATCGTGCAGTCCCAGCTCGGCGCGATCGGGATCACCGTCGACATCAGAATCGACAAGAACTGGACGACGCCGTTCTTCGCCAAGGACCTGACGCTGTCGATCTACGGAACGACCGGGCGTGACTCCGCGGCCCAGACCCTCACCGCGCACTTCGGGCCGGACGGGCCGTTGAACCTGAGCTCCCCGTACGAGCCTCCGGGTTTCGAGGCGGCTATCGCCAAGGTCCGCGAGACGCCGCTGGACGCCCCGGACTACGCGCAGACCCTGCAGGCGGCCACCCGAGCCGGCCTGGAGAGCAGGGCGCTGGTCTTCACCTACTCGCAGCCGAACCTCTACGCCAAGAACACGGCGATCTCCGACCTGCCCGCCAACCCCGGACACATCGAGTGGACGGGCGTCACCTTCGGCGACTGATACCTCCGCGACCTCCGCGACTGATCCCTCGACGACTGACCGCAGTCGCAGTCGCAGTCGCGGTCCCGCCCGAACGAGAGGAGGCAACCCCATGACGGCAACCACAGCTGACACGATGGTCGGGTCCGACCCGCGTGGACGGGGCGCCGCGACCAGGGCGCGGCGGGCGGCCGTCCGCACCCTGGTCACCCTCGCCCGCTCAGCTGCGATCTTCGTCCCGGTCTTCCTGGTGGCGACCTTCCTGACCTTCGCGCTGCGGGCGATCAGCGGACTCAGCCCGGCCCAGATCCAGCTCGGGGAGAACGCCACCCCGGAGGCGGTCGCCCGCGTCGAGCACGAGTGGGGCCTCGACCGGCCTTTCCTCGCCCAGTACTGGACCTGGTTCGAGAACATCCTGCACGGTGACCTCGGGACCAGCTGGTCGAACAACGCCGACATCGACGAGCTGATCGGCAACGGCCTGGCCGTCAGCCTGTCGGTGGCGGTGCTGGCCCTGGTCATCGGCATCGTCGGCGGCTTCGGCCTCGGCACGCTGGCCGCGCTGCGCCGCACCACCTGGGTCGACCGGGGGATCACCGGCTTCACCACCTTCATGGCGGTGACGCCGCCGTTCGTGGTCGGCATCGTCCTGGTGGCGATCTTCGCGGTGGGTCTGGGCTGGCTCCCGGCCGCCGGCTATGTGCCGGCGGCCGCAGGGGCCTGGCCATGGCTGTCCCACATCCTGCTGCCTGCGCTGGCGCTGAGCTTCGACACGATCGCGGACGTCGCGCGCCAGCTCCGGGCCGGCCTCATCGCCGCCTACCGGGAGAACTACGTGATCGGCGCGAAGGTGCGCGGACTCAGCCCGCGGCGGATCTTCTTCCGTCACGTGCTGCGCAACGGCGCCGGGCCGGCGCTCGCCGTTCTCGGCCTGAAGTTCCCCACCCTCATCGGCGGTGCCGTCGTCACCGAGTGGATCTTCGGGCTGCAGGGGTTCGGGCGGTTCGCCAACGACTCGGCCCAGGCGGGCGACGTGCCCGGCGTCCAGGGCGTGCTGGTCGTCTCGATCGTCCTGGTCGTCACCTTCAACCTGATCGTCAACGTGCTCCTGGCCCGGGTCACGCCGGCCTCGTAGCGGGGGGTGTGAGATGGTCCGCCGCATCCTCGGGCTGCGGGCCGGTCGGGTCGCCGTGGGGATCCTGTCCGCGATCGCGCTGCTGGCGATCCTCGGCCCCGTCCTCGCCCCGCAGGACCCGCTCGCGACCCGGCCGGAGACTCTCGCCGGGCCATCCTGGTCGCACTGGCTCGGCACCGACTACCTGGGCCGGGACGTGTTCAGCCGACTGCTCGAAGGGTCACGTACCAGCGTGCTCGGCTCCGTGCAGGTCGCGCTGATCGCCCTGGTGGTCGGGGCGGTCCCCGGCATCCTGTCGGTGTACCTGGGCCGCGCGTTCGAATGGCTGACCCTGCGGGTCGCCGACACCCTCATCGCGCTGCCGTTCCTGGTGTTCGCCGTGGCCGTCACCGCGCTGCTCGGCAACGGGCTCCCGCAGGCGATGCTCGTCGTCGGCGTGCTCGTCTCGCCGCTGTTCTTCCGGGTGTCCCGGGCGGCGACGCTCGCCGTCGCCCGGTCGCAGTACGTCGAGGCGGCGCTGATCTCCGGTGGCTCGGTCGGCTGGCTCGTACGCCGGCACGTGTGGGGCAAGGTGCTCCCACCGATCGCGGTCGCACTCGCCCAGACCATCGGCACCGGGTTCATCGTCGTCTCCAGCCTGACCTTCCTGGGTATCGGCGTGCAGCCGCCGGAACCGACCTGGGGTGGCCTGCTCGCCTCCGACCTGGGCTATCTGGCGTACCAGCCGTGGGCTCCGGCGGTGCCTGCCGCCCTGATCATGGCGACGGTCTGGGGCAGCAACCTGCTGGCCGACGCGATCCGGGACGTCTCCGGCGAGGCCGGCCGGACCCTGGTGAACAGCCGCCGGGCCCGGGCCCGGCGCCTCGACAGCACCGAACCGCTCACCGCCGGAGGTACCACCCGATGACAGGGACCCCGCCCGACAAGCCGGACACGGTCGTGCCGGCGGACGCGGTTGTTCTGGTGGACGCCGCCGTGCCGGTGGACGCCGCCGTACCGGGCGACTCCGCCGTGCTGGCGGTCCGGGACGTCCGGATCCGCGACGAGATCAACGACCGCGAGATCGTGCACGGCGTCTCGTTCGAGCTGCGACCCGGCCAGGTGATCGGCATCGTCGGGGAGTCCGGCAGCGGGAAGACGCTGACCTGCCGAGCGGTGCTCGGCATCCTGCCCGAGCATCTCGCCGTGTCCGCCGGCTCGATTCACATCGCGGGCCGGGACATCGGCGGCCTGACCGAGCGGGAGTGGACCGACCTGCGCGCATCGACGATCAGCGCGGTCTTCCAGGACCCCGCCTCCTACCTCAATCCGTCCCTCAAGGTCGGGTCGCAGATCACCGAGGTTCTGCGGGTCAAGCTCGGCCTGGGCCGGCGGGCGGCGCGGCACCGGGCGATCGAACTGCTGGCAGCGGTGCGCCTGCGCGACCCCGAGCTGGTCTACGACCAGTACGTCTTCGAACTGTCCGGCGGGATGCTGCAGCGGGTCCTGATCGCCGCGGCGATCGCCGCCGACCCGCAGGTCCTGATCGCCGACGAGGCGACCACCGCCCTCGACGTGACCGTACAGGCGGAGATCCTCGACCTGCTGGCCGACCTGCGGGAGCGCATCGGGCTGGCGCTCGTCGTCGTCTCGCACGACCTGGCGGTCGTCGCCCAGCTGTGCGACGAGGTCCTGGTGATGCGCCAGGGCGAGGTGGTGGAGCACGGCCCGACCGAGGACGTCCTCTACCACCCGCGGCACGCGTACACCCGGCTGCTCATCACCGAGCACGAGCAGTACGGGCTGGAACGGTACCTGGACGCGCCGGCCCCGGCTGCCCCCGGACCAGCGGAGTCGCCGGACCCGCCGCAGTCCCGCGGGCGCGCGGCGCAGGCGGAGCAGCCGGAGTCGGCGGAGCAGCCGAAGTCGCCGGAGCGGCGGCAGTCGACGGATCGGAAGGTGCTCGACGGTGTCCGATGACAACGACAGCCGGCCCGTACTCGAGGTCGCCGACCTGGAGGTGCACTACGGCGTGCGACGCCGCCGGCGGCGGGCGCTGCACGGCGTCTGCCTGACAGTGAGTCCCGGCGAGACCGTCGGTGTGATCGGGGAGACCGGCTCGGGCAAGTCGACCCTGGCCCGGGCGGTGCTCGGCCTGGTCCGACCCTCCGGGGGGCGGATCAGCGTCGTGGGAGAGGAGATCACCGGCTACTCGCAGCAGCAGTGGCGGGCGCTGCGCCGGCGCGGTGTCGTCCAGTACGTCTTCCAGGACCCGCTGCGCAGCCTCGATCCGGATCTGACGGTCGAGGAGTCGCTGATCGAGCCCCTGCTGATCCAGGGCGTGCCCAGGGCGGAGGCGTCCGCCCGCGGCCGTGCCTACCTGGCCCGGGTCCGCCTGGCGGACGACCTGCTCGGCAAGCTGCCCGGGGAGCTCTCCGGCGGCCAGCGCCAGCGGGTTGCCGTGGCACGGGCACTCGTCGCCGAACCGAAGCTGATCATTTTGGACGAACCGGTCAGCGCGCTTGACTCCGCCAACCGCGTCGGTGTCCTGGAGATCCTCAAGGAGCTGCGGGACGCCGGGATGGCGCTCATCTTCATCTCCCACGACCTCGGCTCCGTCGCCGGCGTCGCCGACCGGATCGCCGTGCTCTACCAGGGCGAGATCGTCGAGGTGGGTCCCGCCCGCACGATCATCAACGCCCCGGGTCACCCCTATACCCGCCTGCTCGTCGGCTCGGCACCCACGCTGCGCACCGCCTCGGCCAGCCGGGCCGAGCGCGAGGCACTGCGTGCCCGGCTGCAGGTCCAGCTGCACGTACGGGCGGAAGCCGACCTCGCGCCGGCGCGCTGACCGGGCGGTCCCGGACCCGCCGCCCCCGAAGTCGCCTGCCGCAGTCGATACCTGCCGGAAAGGAACACCAGATGAGCCGAACACTCCACCTGGCCCTGAGCGCCTACGGCGTCGGCGGCCCCGGCCAGCACGGTCTGTGGAAGGACCCGCGCGTTCCGGTGAACGCCAGCGTCGACATCAACTACTACATCCGGCAGGCGAAGACGGCCGAGCAGGCGCTCTTCGACGCGTACTTCATCGTCGACAGCCAGTTCATCAACGCCGGCTACCCGGCGCACTACCTGAACCGGCTCGAACCGCTGACCCTGCTGTCGGCCGTGGCGACGCACACCCGGTCACTCGGCCTGGTCGGCACGGCCAGCTCGACCTACAACTCGCCGTTCAACCTCGCCCGGCGCTTCGCCTCGCTGGACCAGATCAGCGGCGGGCGTGCCGGCTGGAACGTCGTCACCAGTTTCGACACCCAGACGTCCCGCAACTACGGCCTGGACGAGCACCTCGACTACGCCACCCGCTACGGCCGCGCCCTGGAAGCGGTGCAGGTGATCCGCGGGCTGTGGGACTCCTACGAGGACGACGCCTTCCCGGCCGACGTCGAGCGGAACCTGTTCCTCGACCCGACCCGGCTGCACGCCCTGAACCACGTCGGCGAGCACTTCACGGTGGCCGGCCCGCTCAACCTGGCGCGGTCCCCGCAGGGCCAACCGGTGATCTTCCAGGCTGGTGTCTCCGACGAGGGCCGAGACCTGGCTGCCCGGGTGGCGGAAGGGATCTACGCCCCGGGCGAGTCGTTGGAGCAGGCCCAGGCCTACTTCCGTGACGTCAAGGCCCGCGCGGCCGCGCTCGGCCGCGAGCCCGACCATGTGGTGATCTTCGTCGGCGCGAGTCCCGTCATCGGTGGCACCGATGCCGAGGCACACCGGATCTCCCGCGAGATCTTCGACGCCGACAACGACTTCGACCGCAAACTCGCGTTCCTCGGCCGGGCCTTCGGCGCCTACGACTTCACCCGGCATGACCTCGACGCCCCGTTCCCCGACATCGCCCACCTGGCCGAGAAGGGCGGCCGTACCCACGGCCTGAAGATCGTCCAGCGGGCCCGGGAAACCGGGCAGACCCTGCGGCAGGTCGTCGAGACCGTCACCGAGTACCGGCCGTCCCCGTTCACCGGCGCGCCCGACACCGTCGCCGACACCATCGAGCACTGGTTCCAGACCGCGGCCACCGACGGTCTCAACCTGCGCTTCCGCACCTTCGACGATCTCGACCGCTTCGTCGCCGACGTCGTTCCGCTGTTGCAGAAGCGCGGTCTGTTCCGTACCGAGTACGAAGGCGACACCCTGCGCGAGAACCTCGGCCTGCCGTTCCCCGCCAACCGCCACACCCTGGCTCGGGAGGCGGCCGCGGCCGGCGCGGAGGACGCCGCATGAGTGCCCTCGCCGCGACGGGCGGCCGGGACGTCCACACCGTGCGGTTCCCGCTGACCACGCCGCCGGCGGAGGTCGACGTGCTGATCGTCGGCGCCGGGCCGGTCGGGCTGTCGGCCGCGGTCGAGCTCACCGCCCACGGCGCCCGGGTCGCGGTCGTCGACCGCGCCCACACCGCCACCCTGGTCCGGGCCGGCGCGATGGGCCACACTCCGCGTGTGGTGGAGCACTTCCGCCGTTGGGGTCTGCTGCAGCGGATCCGCGAGGAATGGACCTTCCCGCCGGAGTGGAACCGGGGCATCCGCCTGGTCACCTCGCTGGTCGGCCACGATCTGGGCCAGGCACGCGGTGTCTCCTTCACCGGCCCGCGCGCCGGGCGGCACTCCTCGCAGGAGGCACTGCGCCGCCCGCAGACTGCCCTGCAGCAGGTCTTTCTCACCCACCTGGCGGAACGCGGCGTGTCCGTCAGCGGCGGCTGGCAGCTCGACGAGCTGCACGAGCGCGCCGATCACATCGCCGCAGGCCTGGTGGCGGCCGGCCGGCGGATCGGCGTCCGGGCACGGTACGTGCTGGGCGCGGACGGCGGGAGCAGCACGGTCCGCGGACTGGTCGGCATCGAACGCGACGGTGAGCACGCCCCCGACAAGCGGCTGCGTCTCGTCGTCCGCACCGGCGACATCTCCGGCGTCGTCGGCGCGGCGCCCAGCGGCACCAACGTCGTGTTCAACCAGAAGGCGTCCGGCTTCCTCGCCGCGATCAGCACCCGCGAATGGCGGGTGTACGCCGGGCCGTACCCGCTCGACCACACCCCCGACGAGGCCGAGCTGCTCGACGTCGCCCGCGGGGCGTTCGGGTTCGACCCCGGCCTGGAGCTGGTCTCGTCGACGACCTTCCACGACGCGACCCGGATCGCCCGGACGTTCCGTCGTGGGCGGGTGCTGCTCGCCGGCGACGCCGCCCATGTGCGGACACCCGGTGGGAACCTGGGCGAGGGCTTCGGTGACGTGGTCAACCTCGGCTGGAAGCTCGCCGCCGTGCTCGCCGGCCAGGCGCCCGACACGTTGCTGGACTCCTACGACCAGGAGCGCCGCCCGCACAACTGGCGGGTCGCCGACCACGCGCTGGAGCGCGGCCGGCGCTCCCGGGACCTGCTGGCCGAGCTGCGGGCGGCCGGCATCCCCGACGACGCCGACACCAGCGCGCCGGCCGTCGAGCGGCGTGCGGAGATCAGTGCCCGGCTCGGCCGGGAGCGGTACGAGGCGGCCGGCGTGACCTTCGACGAGCGCTACGACGCGTCCGCGGTGATCTGGTACGAGACCGACCAGCTGGACACCGAGCCGCCGTGGCTGGCGGACGTCTACGAGGACGACCCGCGGCCCGGCCACCGCGCGCCGGACGGCTTCGTCGACCCCTACGGTGACACGCTCTACGACCGGATCGGCAGCTCCTTCGCGCTGCTGGTGCTCGGCGCGGACCGTGCGGTGGAGGAGGCGTTCGCCGACGAGGCGTCCGCTCGCGGGCTACGGTTCACCGTCGTGCACCTCACCGACCCGTCGGTGCGCGCCCTCTACGGCGCCGACAACGTGCTCGTCCGCCCCGACCAGCACGTCGCCTGGCGCGGCGGGGAGCTTTCCACCGGCGGCGCCGGCGCCGTCCTCGACCGCGTGCTCGGTGCGGGGAGTCCGGAGGTGCCCGCCCCCGCTCTCCCGGTCCCGGCGGGCATCTCCGCCCTGCCAGCTCCGAAAGGCGTCCGGGCATGACCGATGTGCCTCCCGGGGGACGGCCGGCCGCTCCGCACCGGGCCCCCGCACCCGACCTGGCCGGAGTCTGACCGGTCTGACCGCCCGATCGGCGTCCATGCAGCCTGCCGGGAAGGCGAGAAGTCATCGCCGGCCGCGATCGGTCCTCATCGTGAATCGTTGTTGGACACCTGCTCGCCCGCGCCGCATGCTCATCGTCATGACCCGGTGGACCGCCGTGCTGCTCACGTGGTGTCGCTGGCGCGACCTCGGGCGCAGCCAGACGGCCCGCTGTCGCTGAGCCGGTCGGGTACCGCCCCGGCCCCTCGCGCGGCGTCCCATCCACGGGGCGGCGCCGCTGTCACCGCCGGCACAGGCGATCGCTCATCCGTTCCGAGGCCCGCCTGAACTCCCGCCGATCACCGACGTGAGTCGTCCGGCCGGGCTGATCCGAGCCGCGGAACGGAGCGGTCGGCCTCGGGCGGCTGCCGCCCCACCATCAGGAGGGTTCCACCGATGTCCGCTCGTACGCTGAAACTGGGAGCCGTCCTCATCGGGGTCGGTGGGCCCGGGCAGCACAACACCTGGCTCAGCCCGGAGATCCCGGGGAACGCCAGCGTGGACGTCCGCTGGTACATCGCCCGCGCCCAGCAGGCGGAGGCGGCGAGGTTCGACCACATCTTCATCGTGGACAGCCAGTTCATCACCGCGGACTCGCCGAACCACTACCTGAGCCGGCTCGAACCGCTGACGCTGCTCTCCGCGGTCGCGGTGCACACCAGCCACATCGGCCTGGTGGGGACGATCACGACGTCCTACAACGAGCCGTTCAACGTGGCCCGCAGGCTGGCCTCGCTCGACCACATCAGCGGCGGGCGGGCCGGCTGGAACGTCGTGACCAGCGGCGACGCCGGAACGGCGGGCAACTACAGCCGCGACGAGCACTACGACTACACGACCCGGTACGGCCGCGCCCACGAGCACGTGCGGATCGCGCAGGGGCTGTGGGACTCCTACGAGACAGACGCCTTCCCCCGGGACAAGGACCGCGGGGTGTTCTTCGACCGCAGCCGCCAGCACCCGCTGAACCATACCGGCGAGTACTTCTCGGTGGTCGGCCCGCTGAACCTGGAGCGCTCCCCGCAGGGCCAGCCCGTCATCTTCCAGGCCGGAGACTCCGAGGAGGGCCGTGACCTCGGCGCCAGCATCGCCGAGGCGATCTTCACACACGCGCAGACGCTGGAGCAGGCACAGGCCTTCCGTACCGAGATGCGGGCACGCGCGGCGGCCAGGGGCCGTGACCCCGAGCAGCTGCTGATCATCCCGGGGATCTTCCCGATCATCGCCGACACCGACGAGGAGGCGCGGGCCGCGGAGGAGGCGACGCTGGGGGCGAAGAGCTTCGAGCGTGCGCTGGCCGAGCTCGGACGTCCCTTCGGCTGGCACGACTTCTCGCAGTACGACCTGGACGCGCCGTTCCCCGAGGTCGGCGACGCCGGTGCGCTGAGCTTCCGGACCCAGGCCGAGTCGATCAAGAAACTGGCGCGGGAGAACAGCCTGACACTGCGCCAGGTCGTCGAGCACCAGCTCCGCGCCATGCGCTCGCCGTTCGTCGGCTCGCCGCTGACCATCGCGAACGAGATCCAGCGCTGGTTCGAGGGTGGCGGCTTCGACGGCATCAACCTCATGGTGACGGTGCCGAGCGAGTTCGCCCGGTTCACCGACGAGGTGCTGCCGATCCTGCGCGAGCGGGGCATCGCCCGCACCGAGTACGAGTCGACGACGCTGCGCGGCAACCTCGGCCTGCGGGTGCCGGAGAACCGCCACACGGCGGCGCGGCTCGGGTCGCAGGCGGCGGGCGCGGCGGGCGCGGCGGGCGCGGCGGGCGAGGGGTCCTACGGTGCGCCGTCCCCAGCCGGTTCACCGGCAACGTCATCCGCCGACCCGGCACGGTCATCCTCCGACTTGGTGCCGGTGCCGGCGAGCGCGCCGCTGTCGTAGCGGAGCAGCAGGCGCTCCACCAGCGCGCGTGTCTCGGCGTGGCCGTCGGTGAGACCCAGCGGGTCCTCGGCGACGAAGCCGCGCGAGACCGCGCCGATGAGGAAGAGCAGGGCAGCGGGCGGGATGTCGTCCGGGCCGGTGCCGAAGTCCGGCAGCCGGCTGGCGAGGAGTTCCGCCTGCTGCCGGCGGAACCGCCGGGAGTACTCGGCGATCTCGTCGCGGATGCTCTTGCGGTGGTTGGCGAGCGCCATGAACTCGGAGAGCAGCGCGGTGCGGGCCGGCTCCACACTGAGTTCCCACAGGGCCCGCAGGGGCTGCGGCTCGGTGAACACGCGGGCCTGCCGGGCGAGGTTCTTCTCCGCGCCGTGTCGGAAGACGGCGAGGAAAAGATCATCCAGGGTCGGGAAGTAGTAGTGGATCAGAGCTGGCGTGACCCCGGCCGCCTTCGCGACGCTCCGCGAGCTCACCGCGGCGTAGCCGTCCTGCCGCATCAGCCGCTCGGTGACGTGGATCAGGAGCGCGCGGGTTCGGGAACTCTCGGCGCCGGTACGGCGGGGACTGACCATAACCGCATTGTGGGTTACGCCGCGAGAGCCGCACGCTGTACTCCCGCTCAAACCCCGCTCAGCTGCGGTTCTCCCGGCTGGGCCGGATCGTGTGGAAGCCGTCCGTGGCTCCGTGCAGCACCAGCGACCACCGGCTGCGACCAGCCGAGGACCAGCGGTGCGACCACCAGGTCAGCGAGGCGTGGGCGACGGAGAAGCCGTAGGTCAGCGGGGTGACGGCCGGCACGCCCATCAGCAGCCGGTGGGCCGCCTCCACCGTCTCGCCGTGGGCGATGACCAGCACGCGCTGGCCGCGGTGCAGCTCGGTCAGCTCCCGCAGGCAGCCGCCCGCGCGGATGAGGAACTCGCTCCAGCTCTCCGAACCGGGGGCGAACGGCTCCTCCGGTCGGTCCGCGGGATGCCCGCCGAACTCGGCGATGATGTCCGCCCACGGCCGTCCGTCCGCCTCGCCGTGATCGGGTCCGGACAGCCGCGGCTCCGCCGCCACCGGCAGCCCGAGCTCGTCGCAGACGGTCTGCGCGGTCTCCCGCACCCGCAACCGCGGCGCCGCGTAGGCCACATCGATCGGCCGCGCGGCGTGCAGGGGGCGCAGCGCCCGGGCGAGGTTCGCCGCCTGCTCGCGGCCCCGCGGGGTCAGCCCGGTGCAGCCGCGGTCGCCACCGGCGACCCAGGCGATGTTGCAGTGTGCCTCGCCGTGCCTGACCAGCAGCAGATCCGTGTCGGTGTCGGACATCCAGCGGCCCCCGTCCCGTGAGTTCATCCCGAACCCTGCCGGTGCGAGCCGGCGCGGTCAGGTGAACGGGCGCAGCGGCGCGGGTGGGTAGGTGGATCGCCCAGGTGCGGGGGCTTTGTCCGTTGCGAGGTCTGCTGGCAGGTCTGTTGCCGGGTCCGCTGCGACGCGCCCGAAGTGGCGTTCGAAGTGGCGTTCGACCGCGGCCAGCCAGGCCAGCGGTCGGCTGGCGTGCGGGCTGTGGTCCGCCCCCGCGATCACCGCGAGGTGCGCGCGGGGAATGGTCCGGGCCAGGGTCTGTGCCGAGTCGCGCAGGCTCGAGTCCCGCTCGCCGACGATGACCGTCGTCGGGCAGCCGATCTCGCCGAGCCGGTCGACCATCGACGGGTAGGCCCCCAGCTCACGGCCGAACGCGACCAGCGCCTCCGGATCGATCCGGCCGAGTCCCTCGACCTGGTGGTCGGCGGCACTGCCGTGGCGCTCGGCCGCCCCGGCCCGCTCGTCCACGACGGCGAGCTCGCTCGGGCCGCCGTCGGCCGCGGGCTCCGGGTCGTGCGCGCTGTGGACGGCGGTCGCGATCGCCGCGGCACCCTCCAGCAACGCGGACACGACCCGCCGGGCCGCCCCGCCCGTCGCGGAGGCGGGCTCGGCAGCAGTGTCGACAAGGACGAGTGAACGCACCCGCTCCGGATGGTCGAGCACGTGGCGCAGTGCCACCACACCACCCATCGAATGGCCGACCAGGTCGACGGTGCGCAGGCCGAGCGTGTCCAGCAGCGCGACGAGGTCCGCCAGGAGCAGGTCGAAGGTGTAGGAGGTGCGCCCGCCGGCGGCCCGGTCGCTGGCACCGTGGCCACGGTGGTCGTAGGCGATGACCCGGCGGGTGGTGGCCAGCTCGGGAGCCACCCGTGCCCAGTCGGCGGTGGTTCCCGCGATGCCGTGAACGAGAACGACCGGGGTGGGGCCCGACGGGGTGGTGTCGACGGCCGCGGGGTGCAGGTCCTCGACGTGCAGGTCGAGGCCGCCCGCCACGCGGATCCGGCGCACCGCCGACCTCTCCGCGGGCCTTCCCGCCGGCCCGTCCGCGGACTGCTCCACCGGCGCCTCGGACCAGGCGGTCCCCTCGGCCGGCCGGTCAGCCGTGTGGTCAGCTGTCTGGTCAGTCACGGACCGCACCTCTCGTCGGGCGTCCCGTCGTGTGTCCACGCCGGTGTGTCCATGCCGGTCTGGCGTCGGGGCGGGGCACGGAACCCCACCCCGACGCCGGATCCGGAGCCGGCCGTCCACGCGGCTGACCAGCGACGGTCAGCCTGCCATCCGGCCGGGCAGTCTGCTGGCCGGACAGGTCAGCGGCTCAGCCGCCCAGCGGTTCGGCTGGTCTGCCACCGGCGGTTCGGCTGGTCTGCCGGCGCTCGACCGGGTCGATGGGGTCGACGTGTCAGGGAGCGTCCGCGTAGCGGAGGTAGGGCTTGATCTCCTCGACGTTGCTGAGCTTCGCCCGGGCGTCCTCGGTCGACAGGGCCGGCGAGACGATCACCCGGTCGCCGGGCTTCCAGTCCGCCGGGGTGGCGATCGGGTTGGCGTCGGTGGCCTGCAGCGCGTCGATGACCCGGACGATCTCGTCGAAGTTGCGGCCCACCGACTTCGGGTAGGTGAGCGTGAGGCGCACCTTGTTCGCCGGGTCGATGATGAAGACCGAGCGCACCGTGGAGGTGTCCCCCTCGCCGGGGTGGATCATCCCGTACAGCTCGGCGACGCTGCGGTCCGGGTCGGCGACGATCGGGAAGTTCAGCGGCGTGCCGCCGACCTCGCCGATGTCCGGGGCCCAGCCCAGGTGGTCCTCGACCGGGTCGACGGACACGGCGAGCGCCTTGGTGTTGCGCTTGGCGAACTCGGTCTGCAGCGCCGCCGTCCGTCCCAGCTCGGTGGTGCACACGGGCGTGAAGTCGGCCGGGTGGCTGAAGAAGACCACCCAGGAGCCCTCCTTCCAGGCATGGAAGGAGATGTCGCCCTCGGTGGTGGCGGCAGTGAAATCGGGCGCGATATCGCCCAGCCGAAGGCTCACAGAAGAGTCCTTTGTCGGTAGCGGTGAACGGACGTCCACCAGGGCCGGCCGGCCCTGGCACCCCTGAAACTACCCAAGCCGCCGCCCCGGCTCCTGGATCCCCGCAGGCGTGATCAGCCTCTCGGGCCTGCCGGATCATGTTCGTGCCCGCTGTGATCAGATTGCTCCGCCGCCCATGCGAGGCGGGGAGAGAGGGCGTGCCGGATGCCAGAGCCCGAGGGCGAGCTCGATCTGCCGATACCGGTGCCGCGAAGGCGTCGGCGCCGGGTGATGCCGGAGAGCCCGGCCCCGGCGCAACAGGCCGCGGTCCTGCCGATCTCGGCCCAGTACGCCGCGGTCCTGGCCATGCTCGCGTGGGTCGTCACGGCCATGGCCGGCTGGGGTCTCGCCGGTGCACTGGGTGGCCCGCCGCTGGCCGGTGCCGTGCTGGGAGCGGCGGTGGAGCAGGTCGTGGAGGGGCTCCTCGTCGTGCCGGTCCTGGCACGGCGGAGATCGTGGCCGTGTTCCGATCCGGTACGCGGTCGTGTGATCGCCGCCGGCGCCGAGGTGGGCGTGAAGGTGGCGGACGTGAGGACGCTGGGGAGCAGCCGGGGCCCGGTGCGCAGCGTGGCTGTCGTCGGCTCGGCGCGCCGTCCGCGCGTGATCCTCGGAGAGCAACTCGCGGCGTCGGCTCCCCCGGAGCTGGAAGCCCTGGTCGCTCATCAGATTGTGAAAAGCCGTGGGCTGGCCCCCCACCGGCTCATCTCGATGACGATCTTGATCTGGGCTGTGTTCGGCGTGCTGATCGACTGGTGGGACACCAATGCGGTGGCCACCCTCCTGCTCATGCTGATGGCATGCCTCTACTCGGGGCTCCTTGCTACGGGTCTGTGCCTGAGGTTCGCCGATCGGCGTGCGGACCGTCGCGTCGGGGAGGCGCTGGGCGCCGGGCGTCTCGCTGGCGCGCTCGAGAGCCAGCAGCGGGCCGGAGATATCTGCCCGCCCGGGTTCAGCCTCTGGATCTACCTCGTCTGCCCGCAGTCCGCTCTGCCGGATCGCCTCGCTCGCCTGCGGGCCGCGCAGTGTGCTCCTTCGACGGCTCCACCGGCGGAGTCGTCCTGGCCGAACGAGAGCAGATGAACCTGGCGCCTGCCTCGGCTGGGGACGGAGAGAACGGAGGCGCCGCTCGGATGCCGGAGGCGGCCAGCGAGCTCGACCTGCCCGTGGCGGTGCCGCGGCGGACACGGGAGCCGAGGCAGTCGAGGTTCGCGGACATGCCGGTCGCGGTGGAGCGCGCGCTGCTGCTGGACACCGTCGCGCGTGCGCTGCTCGTCGGCCTCTGGCGCCGGTGTCGACGGATGTTGAACACGTTCAAGTCCGGCGGTAACGTGACCTGACGCGGTCACCGGCACAGGGGAGTTCGGCGTGGAGACCGAAGGCGTTGATCATTCCGTCCGCCCCGGCCGCTCCGCCCGCGGCGGTGGGCCCGCGGAGCGGGCGGGAGAGAACGCGGGGAAGGGCGCCGCGACACGGGCGCTGATCCTGCAGACCGCGCTCGCGTCGTTCCGGGACCGCGGCTACGACCAGACGACGATGCGGGGGATCGCGCAGTCGGCCGGGGTCTCGCCGGGGAACGCCTACTACTACTTCGGCTCGAAGGAGCAGCTGGTCCAGGAGTTCTACGCGCTGATCCAGGACGGGCACCGGCTCCGGGCCGCCGAGGCGCTGCGGTCCCGCGGGTTCGCGGAGCGGCTGCGTGGGGTGCTGCACGCCGGCATCGACGAGATGACGCCGTACCACGCCTTCGCCGGGTCGTTCATCCGAGTCGCGATCGCCCCGACGTCGACAGCCAGCCCGTTCAGCCCCGAATCGGCCGCGGCGCGGGCGGCCGCGATCGGGCTGTTCCGTGAGGCGCTCGACGGCTCCGACGCCCGCCCCGCCGGACCCCTCGGTCGGGACCTGCCCGAGCTGCTGTGGCTGGCCTATCTCGGTATCACGCTGTACTGGGTGTACGACACCTCGCCCGGGCAGGCCCGCACCCGGCAGCTGGTCGACGGTTCCGCCCGCATGATCGCCCGCGCCGTCCCGCTCACCCGGCTGCCGGGGCTGCGTGGAGTCGCCGACGACCTGCACACCCTGGTCGCACACCTGCGTGGGAGGGTGCCATGAAGATCGTCATTCCGGGCGGCACCGGGCACCTCGGGCGTCTGCTCGCGCGTTCGTTCAGCGACGCGGGGCACGCGGTGGTCGTCCTCAGTCGGCAGCCGGGCGCGCAGGTGCCCGGCGCCCGCCTGGTGCACTGGGACGGGCGCACCGCGGGGGACTGGGCGGCCGAGATCGACGGCGCGGGCGCCGTGGTCAACCTGGCCGGGCGCACCGTCAACTGCCGTTACACCGACGCCAACCTGCGGGAGATGAGGGATTCGCGGGTCGACTCGGCCGCCGTCGTCGGCGCGACGATCGCCCGGGCGGCCCGGCCGCCCCGGGTGTGGCTGCAGATGAGTACCGCCACGATCTACGCGCACAGCCACGACCGCGCCAACGACGAGGCGACCGGCGTCATCGGCGGCTCCGAGCGTGGTGTTCCGGCCTACTGGGCGTGCAGCGTCGACATCGCGCGGAACTGGGAACGGGCCCAGGCCGACGCCCCGACCCCGGACACCCGCCGGGTCGCGCTCCGCACGTCGATGGTGATGGCTCCCGGTCGGGGCGGCGCGTTCGACATGCTGCTCCGGCTGACCCGGTGCGGCCTCGGCGGGCCGGTCGGCGGCGGGCGGCAGTACATGTCCTGGATCCATGGCCGCGACTTCGCGCGGGCCGTCGACCTACTTCTCACCGACGACACTTTCGCGGGACCGGTCAACCTGGCCGCGCCGAACCCGCTGCCGCTGCGTGACTTCATGGCGGGCCTGCGCGGTGCGGCCGGCGTGCGCCTCGGGCTGCCCGCCACGCGTTGGATGGCGGAGATCGGCGCCTTCGCGCTCCGCAGCGACACCGAACTTCTCCTGAAGAGCCGCCGTGTGGTGCCAGGCCGCCTGCTCGGTGCCGGCTTTGCCTTCGACTTCCCCGCCTGGCCCGCCGCCGCCGAGGACCTGGTGGCCCGGGTTCGTGACGGCGCCGGTGGCACCGCCGCCGCCTGACGCCGGTCCCATTCCGGCTCCGGCTCCGGGCGAGCGCGTGGCGGCCGGTGACCAGCTGGGGTGCTCGCGTTGACGCGAACGTCAGGACCACCTGCCGACTGAGGCCGGGCGCTGCGGGTCCCGAGGTTACCAGGGCACTGGATGCTTGCTGAGCTGCCCGTTCTCGTCTACGTTGACGTCATGTTCTCCTAATATTGACGTCGACGCCCGGCAGAACCACGGCGAGAACAGAAGACGACGGGAAGCACGACCAGACAGAACCTCTCTGGCGCGATGTACAGGAGTCGATGTGCGGGGGCGGGTTGACGCCGGCCCCCGGGTTCCGGCCGCCCGACCTGTTTCGGAAGGCCTAGGCATGGCCCGGTTTCCCGGTGCTTTTTCCGGGATGGCGGGCCACAGGCACCGCGCTGCACGCGAGTATCTTCACGTGCCGCGGCGAGAAGCAGTGCGAGGCCTTCACCGTAATGCCTTGACTCTCAGGAGCGCATCGTGATCACCACCTCCGAAGCCGACCCCAACGAATCGAACGTGCCACGGTCGCGCCGAGGCGCCGAGACCAGAACGCGTCTGGTGAAGGCGGCGAAGTCGGTGTTCGAGGAGAAGGGCTTCCACGAGGCCCGGGTGGCTGACGTGGCCGAGCGCGCGGGCCTGTCCCACGGTTCCTTTTATCACTACTTCGATTCGAAAGACGAGATTTTCCGTGAGGTCGCGGCGACGATCGACACCGAGCTCAGCGCCGGAATGCGCATCATTCTCGACCGGGAGTCCACGGCGACCCCTCGGGAGCGTCTCGCGGCGGCGATCCGGGTCCATTTCGAGGCCTACCGCGAAGAAGCACGCATCATGAGTGTGATCGAACAGGTCGGGCGGCACGACGAGCGGATCCGCGAGCTGTGGGACGGCCTGTACTGGAACCACAACACCGACGTCGCGGCGTCGGTGGAGAACCTGCAGCGCCACGGGCTGGCCGATCCCGACCTCGACCCGGTGGTGACGGCGGCGGCGTTGGGCGCGCTCACCTGGCGTTTCGCCGAGCAGTGGCTGGTACAGGGCCACCCCGACCGCCAGTTCGACGCCGCGCTCGAGCAGATCACCCGACTCTGTGCGAACGCGCTGTGCCTTCGTGACCCGGTTCGTCCGCCGCGCGCCGGGCAGGCACGGATGGCGCCGTTCACGGAGTCGTTCGCCGAGCCCGGCACGGATGCGTCCACGGGGCGGCCGATGGCGCCGTCCGCCCCGGCCTCGGTGCCCTTACCCACCGCGCTGTCGGACCCGTTACCGACGGCGCACCCCACGCACCCCACGCACCCCACGCC
>NZ_JBFLUG010000064.1:0-45298 GCF_041008525.1 Parafrankia sp. FMc2
CTTTCGCGAAGCTCTGCGGCGTGAGCCCTATTCCGGCGTCCTCCGGGAGAACGCACCGGCATCGACTCAACCGCGGCGGGAACCGTCAGGCCAACGCCGCGCTCTATCGAACAGTCATCGTCCGCATGAGATGGCATCAGCCTACCATCGACTACGTCGAGCGGCGCACCGCAGAAGGGCTCACGAAGCGTGAGATCATCCGCTGCTTGAAGAGGTATGTCGCCCGGGAAGTTTATCGCCTTCTACCGCCACCGGCCGCTTCCGGTAGCAGCCACGAGAAGGAATCTTCATCGGCACCTCAGGCCGCTTGACATCTATAGGAGCATCAATGCGGTGACCGAGTCGTTCTTTGCGACTCTCGAATGCGAACTCCTCGACCGCGCCACCTTCGCCACCCACGACCAGGCCCGCGGCGCCATCTTCGACTTTATCGAGGGCTTCTACAACCGGCGGCGCCGTCACTCCACCAACGGATACCTCGGCCCCCACGAGCACGAAAACCGCTTCTACGAGTACGATAAGGCCGCATAACCCTTCAAAGCCCTACAGTACCTGTGAACGGAACCGGGCCAACTTCACACTGGTGGGTGATCCAGCCGATGACCTTCTCGCTGTCGTCGGTGAGGACGGGATCCGTCGACCCCGGAGCCGGTGAGTGCGTGCGGGGCGGTCGCGAGGGAGGTGCCGGTGGTGAAGGTCGGGGCGCGACGGCGAGATCGGCGACCGTACGCGGCTTCGTCGCCGGGATCCCTCGGCCGGATGTGAGGCAGTCCTCGGCGGTCACCGCCGCCACGGCCTGCGGATGTGCGGCATGTCTGGGACGATGCTGGTCAGGTGAGCCGGGAAGTCTGGTCGGCATCCGTTGATGCATGTCCAGAAGGGGTCCCTAGTGCCGCGACTGTCTGCCCTGGTTCCTGCTCGGTTGCGTCGGACCACGCCCGCGCCGTTGCGCAGTCGTGACGAGTTCGCCGAGTTCCTGCGACAGGAGACCACCGGCGGTGTGTTCCTGCTGGGCGCGACCGTTCTCGCGTTGGTGTGGGCGAACGTCGCGGCCGGTAGTTACGACGACGTGTGGCATGCCGACCTGGGGTTCGGCCCGTCGTGGTTGCATCTGGACGGGCTGACTGCCGCCGAGTGGGCGGCGGACGGGCTGCTGGCGATCTTCTTCTTCGTGGCGGGGCTCGAACTCAAACGCGAGCTGGTGGTCGGTGAACTCAGCGACCGCCGCTCGGCGACGCTGCCGGTGGTGGCCGCGCTGGGTGGCATGGTGGCGCCGGCGGTGATCTATCTGGCGGTGTCCCGGGGGGCGCCGGGGGCTTCGGACGGCTGGGCGATTCCGGTGGCGACGGATATCGCTTTCGCGCTCGGGGTGCTGGCGTTGGGCGGGGCGCACGTGCCGACGTCGGTGCGGGCGTTCCTGCTGGGGCTGGCCGTCGTCGACGACCTCGGCGCGATCGCGCTGATCGCGATTCTGTTCACGGCGAGTCTCGAGGCCGTCTGGCTGCTCGTCGCGGCGGTCGGGATCGGGGTGTACGCGTGGGGGCAGCGGCGTCGCTGGACGTCGCCGCTGCTCTACGTGCCGCTCTCGGTGGCGGTGTGGGTGGCCGTGCACGCCAGCGGGGTTCACGCGACCGTCGCCGGGATCGCGTTGGCGCTGGCGACCCGGGTGCGGGCCGACCCCGAGGAGGAGTGTGCACCGGGCGTCCGGCTCGAGCACCGGCTCCACCCGGTCTCGGTCGCCGTCGTGGTGCCGATCTTCGCGGTGTCGGCGGCCGGGGTGTCGTTGGCACCGGCGGCGTTGCGCGACGTGGTGACCGAGCCGATCACGCAGGGAATCGTCGTGGGTCTTCTCGTCGGCAAGTTCGTCGGCGTGCTCGGGGCTTCGTGGCTGGCTGTCCGCGTCGGCCTGGCACGGCTGCCGACTGGTCTGGCCTGGCGTGACGTCCTGCCCGTCGGGCTGCTGGCCGGTATCGGCTACACCGTCAGCCTGCTGATCGCGTCGTTGGCGCTGCCCGACGAGGAGTCGGTGGAACGCGCGGCGACGGCGGTCCTGGTGGCGTCGGCACTGGCGAGCGTCGCCGCACTGACGGTGCTGCGACGGCAGGGCCGCAAGGCCGCGCACTCCTCGCCCGCCGGCGGCCCCGAGTAGGTCTCTGGACAGATCAGACGAGGCCGGCGGGCTTCCCAGGTCGCGGGCCGGACCACTGCCGGGCCGGACCACTGCCCAGAATCTCCGCTGAGTCCTGCTGCGCAACGCGGCACCGTCTCCTGCCTGGGCGAGCAGCTCGGCCAACCAGGGTGCAGCTCTGACCTGGCTAGAAGCGGTGAGTGATCTTGCTTTTGGCGAGGGCGGAGCCGGCCTTGGCGGCTTTGACGTACCAGAGGCGGGCGAGTTGCTCGTCGCCTCGGCGTCCGTACATCGCGCCGACATTATGCATGGCGTCGGCGTCGCCGGTGTCGGCCGCGCGCTGGAACCAGTGCTGGGCCTGCCCGTCGCCGCGCAGTTCCAGCAGCCGTCCGAGGTTGGACATGGCGCGGGGATCGTCGTGGGCGGCTGCTTGCCGGTACCGGTGTTCGGCTCCGATGAGGTCGCCGCGTTGCTCCAGCAGCCAGCCCAGGTTCGTCGTGCCCTGGAGGTGCCCGGCCCGTGCGGCACGTTCGTAGAGCTCTTCGGCTTCGGCGTTGCGTCGCTGGCTTTCGCGTACGACGGCGAGGTTGGCGCAGGCGTTGACGCTGCCCTCGTCGACGGCCTTGCCCAGCCACGCTTGGCCTTCAGCGTCGCCGCTGGGCCGCTGGCTGAGCATCCAGCCCAGGCTGTCCATGCCGTCGGGATCGCCGGCGGCGGCGGCCCGCCGTAGCCAGGGTTCGGCCTCCGCCACCATCCCCTCAGCGGCCAGCCAGGTCCCCGCGGTGGCCATGCCGTGCGCATCGCCGGTGATCGCTGCGGACAGCAGCCGCGCGGCCTCACCGGTGAGCATCTGCCGCAACGGCGGCCCTGCGGCGGTGTTCTCTGCGGCCACCGCCCGTATGAGCCAGGACATCGCTCCTTGCCGATTCCCGCGCCGCAGGTGAACGGCCGCCAGGTTGTTCATGGCCTCGGCGAAGCCGTCATCGGAGGCCCGCCGGAAGCAGCGTTCGGCCTCACCGGTCTCGGCCCGCTCCAGCAGCAGCACGGCCAGATTGTTCATCGCGCGGTGGCTGCCCTGCTCCGCGGCGGCGCGGTAGCAGTCCTCGGCCTGCGCGAGGTGTCCGCGCTGCTCCAGCCACTCGGCCAGAACTCCCCAGCCGTACGCTCCGATCGAGGCGGCCGCCGCACGCAGCCGCCGCTCGGCCTCGTCGGCGGGCAGCAGCTCACCCAGCCGCGCCGCCGCGTTCGACCGCTCGAACGGGTCCCCATCGGCAGCCACCGCCCGGGCGTACCACGGCTCGGCGTCACCCGTGTGATGCAGCCGGCAGAAGTCGCCGATAGCCAGCAGCACGGCCGGATCCCCCGCCTCGGCGGCGGCCTCCCGCCACCGGGCGCTCTCGTCTGGACGGTCGCGTTGTGCCAGGGTGACGGACCAGACGAACATTCCCAACGCGTCCCCGGCCTCGGCCGCCCGCCGCCACCAGTCCCCGGCCTGCCGGTCCGGGACCGGACCGCCCGGCAACAGGTAGGTGATCAGGCCGCTGTCACGCTCGCGCGCGGCCACGTCGGCCCGCACCATTCCCAGATTCACCATCGCGGCGGCGTCCCCGGCTTCGGCGGCCCGCTGGAGCCATTCCTTGGCGCCGCGCAGGTCGCCTGCCTGGGCGAGCAGCACACCCAGGTGCCTCATCCCGGCGAGGGAACCGGCGGCAGCGGCATTGGCCAGCCACTGCCGGGCCTCGGACCGCCGGCCCCGCAGCAACAACCAGCACGCCAACTCCACCATCGCGGCCGGATCACCCAGGGCCGCCCGCAGCCGAAGGCCGGCCTGCCCGCTCATCGCCGGCCTCCTCGGACCGCGTGGGAATCGGGGGCGGCTGTTCGTTCGGCGGGGTGCCGCGGACCACCGCGGCTCATCGGCCTGGTCACGGGCGGTTGCGGAATCACCGGTCGAGGTTCGGGCCGGGGGGTGCGCTCAGCCATGGCGACCTCCGGGGAACTAGGCACACATCAAAGGTAAAGATTGTTCAACAATCCTGCAATACTGGGCTCATGGGGACACCTCCAGCGGAAGGCAACTGGGTCGTGCGGCTGACCGACGACCGCGCACGCCTCGACCGCGGCGGCTACGGCGAGCGGGTGGCGGACGTGCTGCGCGAGCGGATCACCGAGGGCGTCTTCCCGCCCGGTACCCGCCTGAGCGAGGACGCCCTGCGCGAGGCACTCGGCGTGTCCCGCAACACGCTGCGTGAGGCGTTCCGGCTGTTGGCGCACGAGGGCCTGCTCACCCACGAGTTCAACCGCGGCGTCTTCGTCCGGAAGCTGGCCGCCGACGACGTTCGCGAGCTCTACGCGTTCCGCCGGATCATCGAGGGCGCCGCGGTCCTGGCCGCGGCCGGCGCGCCACCCGGCGCCCTGGAGCGCGTCCGCGAGGCGGTCGAGGGGGCCGAGTCCGCCGCCGGCGACGGTGACCAGGTCCGGGTGGGCACCGCGAACATGCGGTTCCACCAGGCCATCGCCGACCTGGCCGGCAACCGACGCCTCAGTGAGACCGTGCGCCGCCTGTTGGCCGAGCTGCGCCTGGTGTTCCTGGCGATACCGGCCGCACAGAACCTCCACCAGCCCTACGTCCGGGACAACCGGCAGATCTATCGGCTGCTCGCCGCCGGCGAGCCCGCCGAAGCCCACCGCGTCCTGCTCGCCTACCTCGACGGCGCCGAACGCCGACTCCTGGACGCCTTCCCCCCGCACCCGGCCGGCACCACCCCCGCGGCCGGCTCCGGTCCGCCGGCCCTGCTGGTCACGCCGCCATGAACGCCGTTTTCTGGGTACTGCAGGGCGCGCTCGCCGCGCTGCAACTGCTGTCCTTCGCGAGCATGCCGTACCTGGTACGCCACGGTCACGCGCGCCGGCCGGTCGGAGCCGCAGCGGCGGCGACGTTCGGGTTGTGCTGCGGCCTCGGGCTGGTGGTGCCCTGGCTGACCGGCCACGCGCAGGTCCTGACCCCGATCGCCGCCACGGCCACCGTGCTGGCCGTCGTGTACGACAGCGTGACCAACCGCCTGGACACCGCAGACGTCGCCTTCAACACGACGGTGCTGGTGATGGCGGTGGCCGTCGCGGCGGGCCGCTTCCACGACCTGGCCTCCGGCACCGCCCCGACGCTCACCGGGCAAGGTCCCCTCCTCGGCGGCGCCGCCCTGCTCGTCCTCACCATCTGAAGCACGATGACGATGGCGTAGCCGAGCGGTCTATTGATGGACGTGCGCGCGCTGGCCCTCACGGTCGAAGATCATGATGAGTTCGGCGGGTTCGTGCAGGGCACTGAACGAGTGCGGGGTCATGGTCGAGAACTCGGCTGCCTCTCCGGTGTTGACGTCGATCTCCCGGTCGCCGAGCCACAGGCGCACCCGGCCTTCGAGTACGACGAACCAGTCGTGGCCCGGGTGGACCCGCTGATCAGGCCGGCGCACCGAGGGCTCGAGGCGCATCCTGATCGCGATCGTCTGCCCGCCGGGCCCACTCAGGGGCCAGGTGGTGCGCGTGCCGGAACTGTGAGGTGCCGGGCGGACGACGACGTCCTCGTCGTTGGTGCGCTCGAAGAGCACGTCAAGGCTTATCTGCAGCGCCTCGGCCAGGGGCACGAGCACGTCGAGGCTGAGCGTCCTCCTGCCGGTCTCGACCCGGCTGATGGTGGACGGGCTGAGGTTGGTGCGTTCGGCCAGTTCGTCCAGCGAGTAGCCCAGCGTTGTGCGCAGGCTGCGCAGCCGCGAGCGAGTCAGATCCTCGATGTCGGACACGCTTCTCATTCGCCCATCCTCGCTCGCCCTTGCGATTTCTGCAAACCATTTTTCACTCGGCGCGGGCGGTGCATACCGTCGAGGGCATGGCAGACCACAGCGCGCACCCCACTATCGAACGGCACTGCGACGTCGCGGTACTCGGCGGATCCGCGGCGGGGCTGGCTGCCGCCCTCCAACTCGCTCGCCAGCGGCGCTCGGTCATGGTGGTCGACGACGGCACGCCTCGCAACGCTCCGGCCGCGCACATGCACGGCTACCTCGGCCGCGAGGGCTCACCGCCCTCGGAGCTGGTGACGATCGGGCGCGAGGAGATACGCAGCCACGGCGGGGAAGTTCTGCTCGGTCGGGCCGTCGCCGTCCGTCGCGGTGACGACGGCCGGTTCCACGTGGAGCTCACCGGCGGCCACAGCCTGATCGCCCGTCGCGTGCTCGCCGCCACCGGCATCGTGGACGAGCTGCCCGCCGTCGACGGACTGGCCGAGCAGTGGGGGCACAAGGTGATCCACTGCCCGTTCTGCCATGGCTTCGAGGTCCGTGACCAGCGGCTGGTGCAGATCGTCACCCACCCCATGGGGCTTCACCCGACCGCGCTGTTCCGGCACCTGGCCGACCACCTCACCGTCGTGCTGCACGACGAGCCGGACGTCGACGACGCCGTCCTCGAAACCCTGCGCAAGGCCGGCGTACCCATCGTCCGAGACATGGTCCGGCGAGTCGTGACCACGCCCGCCGGCCAACTGGCCGGTGTCGAACTGGCCGGTGGGACCGTGCTCCAGGCCGACGCCGTGGTCGTGGGCCCGCACTTCCACGCCCGGGCCGAGGCGCTCGCCACCGCCGGCGTCACCACCACGCCCCATCCCACCGGCCTCGGGGATGCGGTCGAGGTCGACCCGACGGGCCAGACCGTCGTGCCCGGGATCTTCGCCGCCGGTAACCTGACCGACCCGAGCATGCAGGTCCTGCAGGCCGCCGCCCATGGCAGCCGGGTCGGCGCCATGATCGCTTCCGACCTCGCACACGACGATCTCAGCACCGACGCCCGGACGTCCGGTGAACGGGCCGACTGGGAGCACCGCTACGGCACCGCCGAACCGATCTGGAGCCGTAACCCCAACGGCACCCTGGTGGGACAGATCGGCGACCTGGCTCCCGGTCGAGCGCTCGATGTCGGTGCTGGCGAGGGGGCCGACGCGCTTTGGCTGGCCGAGCAGGGCTGGGAGGTCACCGCCTCCGACATCTCCGGCAACGCCCTCGCCCGCGTCGCCGCCGAGGCCGACCGCCGGAACCTTGCCGTCCGTTGCCTGCACAGCGACGCGAACGACCCCGACGCCTTCGGCACCGACACCTACGACCTCGTGTCCCTGCAGTACGGCTCCTTCCACCGCACCCCCGACCAGCGCGGCCTGCGCAACCTGCTCGGCGCTGTCGCCCCCGGCGGCACGCTCCTCGTCGTTGGCCACGACCTCGCCCCCCTGCACGATCCCGTCGACGTGAGCAGGCAGACCCGCATCTTCGACCCCTACGCCTACGTGGGCGTCGACGAGATCGCCGCCGCCCTCGACGAGGCCACCACGTGGCAGATCGAACTCCACGAGACCCGGCCCCGTCCCACCGGCGCGGCCACCACCCACCACGTCGACGACGTCGTGCTGCGAGCGACAAAGGCCTCGGCAGGCCGGGCGGGAAGCGGTTCGGTAGGTGTCGGTGCCAGGTTCTCAAGGTAGGTGAAGGTGTCGCAGGCCGGGACGAACGACCGCGGGGTCTTGCGTTCCTCGAAGCCGTAGGCGGTGCGGCCGGTCTCCCGCCTCAGGCGACTGCTGGGAGAAAGATCCGCGTCGGCCGTCAAATCCGGTTTCCTGCCAAATGGGCTTCGAACCCGTGCATGTCACTGCTGACGGGCACCAAGCCCGAAGGAACGAACAGGCGCGGAGTGCAGCCGAACATCGCTGACGGATCTCGTATCGTTACCCAGATTCCGTCAACCAGGCTAGATTTTCACCTTTGGTAGTCGATCAACTACCCTCGGGTGCCCCCAACGGGATTCGAACCCGTGCTACCGCCTTGAAAGGGCGACGTCCTGGGCCGCTAGACGATGGGGGCCGCGAAACCGGGGATGAGGTGGGTGACCACCGCAGCGCCCAGCATCAGAACACCGGTAAGCATAGGCGATCGGCCGTGCCGCCGACAAACGCCGTCGGCGGCACGGATCGGCCCGGCTCAGCGGCGGCGGAGGATCTCCCAGCCCGGTGTGAGCGCGGGCCGCGGGTCGGCGCGGCGGTAGCGGGAGCGGAAGAACGCGCGGACGGGGCGCCCACCGATCGCGATCGTGTGATCGATGCGCAGCGGCGCGGCGGCGCCTGCCGGGCCGAGGACGTCGAAGGACAGCGTGACGTCGTCCGCGGCGGGCCGCGGGGTGTTCGGATCATAGACCCGCAGGGTGACCCGACGCCCACGCTGCTCGTAGCCGTAGGCGAGGACCTGGTGGTTCAGGCCGAGCCGCATCGGGTCGGCCGACCGGGTGGTGATGATGCCGAGCGGGCTGAGCAGGCCGCGGTCCAGGTCGTGGCGGATCAGCGGCCACTCCTTCGCCACGCTGGTCGAGGAGGCGCCGGGCAGCCGCAGCCGGCCGCGGGCGAGCTCGGTGTCGGTGTCGGCGGCGCTCATCAGGCGGTAGTACCGGTAGACCCCGCGGGGGCCGTCGAAGCTGTCGAACAGCCGCCGTACGAGGTAACGGTACAGCGGTGTCTCGGCGGTGGGCGGGCTGGACGCCGGCGGGGGCGCGAGGCCGAACTCGAACAGGTCCCGCACGGTATAGATCATTCCGCCGCACAGGCCTCGGCTCGCGTCCCCGATCGGGATCGAGCCCAGGCCGGCCACCGGGATCCGCAGGACCGGCTGGCGGGGGAACGCATTGACAAACGCGAAGGCGTGGATGCTGGGCACGAAGTTGGACACGGCTGCGCGCGTCAGTGCGCTCCCGTTGTTCACACCTCCATTCTCGTGCCTTCCGCACCATCCGTGGGGGCAAAACGGCGCCCTCTGTGAGGAGTGGCGAAGTTTGTCCGGATGGGAACAGGCCACTGAAAGCCCGGTAGCTACGGGCCGCGTCTGGCTCGTCTCTCCCTGTGTCGTCCTGGTGGTGTACCGGGTAGGCGGATCGGTGGAATCCGGGCAGCGGGGAAACCCGCCGCCGGTCCCGGCTGGAGGCTGCTGCTCGGCCGGCGGCCGTCCTGCGGGTCCGGCGGGTCCGGCCGGTCGGGCCGGTCCCGCGGGTCTGGATGGTCCGGCGGATCGCGGCGGTCGAGTGCGTTCAGTGGGTCCGGCGCGTCGAGCGCCACGCGGACGGCCTCCGCGAGTGCGTCGGGGGTGAACGGCTTGGGCAGGTAGCCGACACCGAGGCTCGCGCCGTGGCCGGCAAGCATGCCGCGGCTGTAAGCGGAGGTGAACACGACCGGTAGGCCGGGGAACATCCTGGTCAGCTCCTCGGCGAGTTGGCGGCCGTTGCGGCCGGGCAGGATGACGTCGGTGACCAGCAGGTCGACGGAGGTCAGGCCGCGAGCCAGATCGATCGCCATCCGGCCGTCCGCGGCGCACACCACGAGGTGGCCGGCGGCCCGTAGGACCCGTTCGGCGAGTTCGCGCACGGCGTCGTCGTCCTCGGCGAGCAGGATGGTCGCCCGCCCGCGACCGGGCCGGCGGTCGTCGTGGCACAGCGGCCACGTCGGCGTGATCTCCTGTGGATGAGCGGGCCGCCGGCCGGCGACGCTGCCGTCCGACGCCCCTGCGGCCAGCTGACCGGCAGCTCCGCCGGCTCTCCCCGGGACTCCGCTGCCTGCGGTCTCCGCGGCGTCGGAAGCGCTGCCGGTGGCTCCGGTGGCTCCGACAGCTCCGACAGCTCCGACAGGGCCGACAGCTCTGGCCGTCCCGACAGCTCTGGCGGCTCCGACGATTCCGGTGAGTCCGGCGGTGGCGGCGCCGACGCTGGGCGGGCCACCGGCAGGGCTGTCCGGGCGGGTGTGGGACGACGCCGGCAGGTCGACGCGGAAGGTGGCGCCGAGTCCCGGCACGGAGTCGACGCCGACGGTGCCCTCGGCCTGCCGCACGATCCCGTAGACGGTCGCGAGCCCCAGCCCGGTGCCGCTGCCTGGTGGCTTGGTGGTGAAGAAGGGCTCGAAGATGCGGGCGCGGACGTCGTCCGGCATGCCGTGCCCGGTGTCGGCGACGGTGAGGCGCACGAACGGCTGGGTGAGTGTGCCGCGAGGCATGGTGAAGCCGTACGCCGGTGTGGTCTCGTCGAGGAGGTCGACCCGGATGAGCAGCCGGCCGCCCTCCGGCATCGCATCGCGGCTGTTGACGACCAGGTTGACCAGTACCTGCTCCAGCTTGCCCCGGTCGATCCGGACGACGGCCGGCCGTGGCGAGAGGATGACCACGAGATCGATGTCCTCGCGGATGAGCCGGCGCAGCATGGCTTCCAGCCCGCGGACCAGGTCGTTGAGATCGACCGGCCCGGGCCGGACGTCGCTCGTCCGGGAGAAGGCGAGGAGCTGGCTGGTCAGCCCGGTGGCGCGTGCCGCGGCGTCGCGGACGGCGGTCAGATCCTGGCGGACGCCGCCGTCGAGGTCGCCGCGCGCGAGCACGAGGGTCGCGTACCCGTCGATGACGGTGAGCAGGTTGTTGAAGTCGTGCGCGATGCCGCCGGCGAGCTGCCCGAGAGCGTCCAGCCGCTGTGCCTGGCGCAGCTGGGCCTCGATGTTCTTCTGCTCGGTGATGTCGGTGACGATCACCAGCGTCCCGTCGACGGCGCCCGAGGGGCTGACCCGGGCGGTCAGCGCCACCTGGGCGCAGACCTTCCGTGCCTCACTGTGTCGTAGCCGCACCTCCAGCCGGCGGGCCACGCCGCCGCGGATGGCGTGGAGCGCGTCGAGGGCTTCGGCCCGGTCGACGTCCAGAACGAGGTCGACGAACGGAGTGCCGGGAGCGGGCCCCCCGACGAGTGCGGCGAACTGGGTGTTGCAGTAGGTGATCTCACCGGTGGCACTCAGGAGGACGACGCCGTCCGAGGTCGTCTCGACGATCTCGCGGTAGCGCTCCTCGCTTTCGCGCAGTGTCCGTTGGGTGGCCTCTCGGAGCCGGAGATCCTCAAAGAGGGCGGCGCCACGGACGAGCGCCGGGAACCTGCCACGTAATGTCCAATACCAGACACCCACCGTGGCGGTCAGGACATCCCAGCCGGTGGCGAGGAAGTGGATGTCGATCAGGCCCGGTTCGGCCGACACCCCGGTTCCGGTGGAGGTGCTGGTTCCGGTGGACGTGACGGTTCCGCCGAGGCCGGTTCCGCCGCCGGTGCCGTGCCCGCTGTGGCTGGTGCCGTGCGGGTCGTGAAAGATGTGCGAGCCGTGGCCGATCGCGCACGTGAAGAAGATCGCGGCTGTCGCCAGGCCGAGCGGATTGTTGCGCCACTGACCGGACCGCCACAGGCCGCGCGCGATCGACAGGCAGATCGCCAGGTACGCGGCGGTCGTGGCGGCGTTCGCCAGCGTGGACGTCGCCGAGCCGCTCATGGGCCGGCGCCTCGACCCAGGGCGAGCTGTGTGCGCGAGTAGGCACTTCTGGTGACGGAATCCCCCACGGGGCCCATCCTGCTCCGTTCCGTGTCCGAGCGGAATACAGACCACTGTGGTCCCGGCCGTGGTCTTCTGTGTCAGACGGGTGACGTCAGGCGTCCAGGCTGGTGGGGGCGATGACGGTGATCCGGCGCTGGCCCGGCTGGGCGATGAACAGCCGTCCGTCCGGCCCGGCGGCGACCTGCCTGGGGTCCCGCACCGGCACCGGGCTGGGCCCGCCCGCCACCACGCGCACGGTTCCGTCCACGCGGATCGCCAGGACTCGATGGCCGGACGGGTCGGCCAGATAGACGGTCCCGTCGCCGGCGAGCGCGACACCTGTCGGGGTGCCGATGTCGGTACTGGCCGCGGCGGCGCCTTCGGCCGCGGGGCGGCCCCCGTAGCTGGTGCCGGCGAACGTCCGGATCCGTCCGTCCGGCTCGACGCAGCGCACCCGCCGGTGCTCCGGGTCGGCGAGGAACAGGCGTCCCTGCCGGTCCACCGCGAGCGCTGCGGGACGTCCGATCGCCGCGTGCCGGGCCGGGCCGCCGTCCCCCGAGAAACCGGGGGAGCCGGTGCCGGCGAGGACCTCGGCGGTGGATCCGTCCGGGGCGAGCCGCCAGACGCGGTGCCCGTCGGTGTCCGCGATCAGCAGCGCGCCGTCCGCGGCCACGGTCACGGCCCGTGGACGGCGCAGCGGCAGGGACGCGGAGACCGTGGTGATCGTGCCGTCCGGGGCGACGCGGCGGATCCGGTCGTTGAAGTGGTCCGCGATCAGCAGCGCACCGTCGGAGGCCACCGAGAGACCCGCCGGGCTGTCGAGATCCGCCGCCGTCGCCGGGCCCCCGTCACCGGAGTGCCCGCCTCGCCCCGACCCGGCCACCAGGATCGGCACCACCGGATCGGCCGCGGTGTCGACACAGACCACCCGATGCAGCAGCGGCTGCGAGACATACAGCATGCCGCCGCTCCCGACACCGCCGCTCCCAGCACCGCCGCTCCCAGCACCACTGCTCCCAGCACCACTGCTCCCAGCACCACTGCTCCCGGCACCGCCGGGCCCGGCGACGACCGCCAGCCCGAGCGGCCCGTCCACCGCCAGGTGCACGACACCGGACGTCTCGCTGCTGGTGGCCGGAACGCGGGAGCTGCCGTGGGGGCGGTCGCGGGAGCTGCCGCGGGGGCGGCCTGGCTCGGCTCTGAGTTCCGGCCGGGGGCGTCGCGGCCACCAGCTGCCCCGGCTGGAACCGGCGGGCGCCGTCGCCTCGGGCGCCGGAATGGTCGCCGCCGCCGGCACGGTCGCCGCCGCCGCAGCAGCCGTGGTCGCCGCGGTGCGGACGGCGTCCGGAACGTGCAGCGGAGCGGAACACGTGCGCAGCCAGCCCGAACCGAGGTCGCGTACGGCCGCGCGGGCCAGGGCCAGCGCGAGATCCAGCGCGCTGGCTGGCCGTGCTACCGGGTCAGAGTTGAGGGCGTGGCGCACGACGGCGCCGATCGCTGGTGGCATCGCGCCCGCGCCCGGGCTGGACGGCCGCCGTCCGGTGAGCAGTTCATGGAGGACGGCGCCGAGAGCGTAGAGGTCGGTCGCGGGGCTCAGCACCGTACCGGTGAACTGCTCCGGTGCCATGTACGCCGGGGTGCCGACGATGGTGTGCGGCCCGGCACCGCCCGTGGTGCCCGCGGCCAGCTTCGCGACCCCGAAGTCGGTGACCTTGAGGGTGCCCGGGGTGCCTCGCGTACCCGGGGCACCGGCGCCGGCGCTGGTGCCCGTGCCGTCGCCGGAGGAGGTGAACAGGATGTTGTCCGGCTTGATGTCGCGGTGGATCACCTGGTGGCGGTGTGCCTCGTCGAGGGCCGCGGCGATCGCCAGGCCGAAGCCGACGGTGTCCGCCACGGGCAGGCCGTTCGCGGCGCGGGCGCGCAGTGTCCCGCCGGCGCACATCTCCATGATGATCATGCAGAGGTCGTCGGCCTCGACGTAGTCGAAGATCTCCACGATGTGCGGGTGGCGCAGCCGGGCGAGCAGCCGCGCCTCGGCGGCGAACTCCGCACCGCCCGTTTCGCCGCCGCCGGGCTGGACGAGCACCTTGATCGCCGTGTGTCGCTCCAGCCGCCGGTGACGGGCCTCGTACACCACCCCGAAACCGCCCGACCCGAGAACGCCGAGCACCTGGTAGCCGGGCAGCGCCGCCTCGACTCGCCGACGGCGGCGGCGGTCAGTCACATGGCGGATCGTAGGACAGATCCGGGACGAACTGGCGCCACTCGGACTCGGTGACGCCCACCCCGGCCCGCTCGCAGATCCGGGCCCGGACCCGGTCGAGGTCGAGATCCCAGACCACACCCGGCTCGGTGTAGACGACACCCACCAGGCGCTCCCCGTCCCGGGTGAACGCGATCGCGCCGACCCCGGCCTCCGCCCCGGACGACCGGGCCAGCCGCTCGACCAGCGTCGGGTCGTCCCGGTCCGTGACGTCCCAGACTCTCACCGTGTTGTCGTTGCTGCCGGTGACGAGGGACCGACCGTCCGGGCTGAAGGCCACAGTGAGCACCGCGATGGTGTGTCCTGGCAGGTCCGCGAGCTGGCGGGGCGCGGCCGGGTCGGCCACGTCCCACAGCGTCGCGAACGGGCCGGCACCGCCGACCGCCAGCGTCCTTCCGTCGGGGGAGAACCGGGCCTCCCACACGCCGCCGGGGAACTCCGGCAGCTCCGCCCGCGGCCGCACCTGCCGCCGGCCCGAGACGTCCCAGATCCGCACGGACCGGTCCGCCACCGACACCAGCGACGTCCCGTCCGGCGAGAAGTCGAGGTAGCGGACGACCGAGCGGTGCCCGACCGCCGAGGCAAGCCGTTGCGGGCGGGCCAGGTCACCGACGTCCCACAGCTCCACCCTGACCTCGAAGGCCCGCGCCGGAGCCGCCACGAACCCGCCGACGGCGAGGGTCCGCCCGTCCGGGCTGAACAGCACCCGCGAGGCGCCACCCAGCGGACCCGCCACCGCCGAGATCCGCACCGGCCGCGCCGGGTCGGCGACGTCGTAGAAGACGATGTTCCTTGCGGTGCCGACGGCGAGGGTCCGCCCGTCCGGGCTGAACGCGGCCGAGCCGGTCGGATCGAACTCGTCCACCACGGCGTCGCGCAGCACCCCGCGGGCCCGCGGCGCGTAGGTGTCGGTGACGTCCCACAGCTCGACGGCGGTGTCCGTGGTCAGCGCGACCAGGTCCGTGGCCGGGCTGACCGCCACCTCCTGCTGCTCGCCGTCCCGCCCGATCAGGGCCGGGCCGGGGACCTCCCAGACCCGCAGCGACCCGTCGGACGACGCCGTCGCCAGGCGGGACCCGTCCGGGCTGAAGGCGACGTCCCAGACGTTCGGCCCCTCCTGCAGAAAGGTGAGCGGACGCTCGCCGGCCCCGAGGTCGTACAGCGAAACCCCCAGGAACCGTGGCCCGGCGACCGCCACCAGCCCACCGGACGGCGCCGCGGCCACCGTCGTCATCTCCGACTCCCCGGTGCCGCCCCGCCCGGCGAACCGCAGGTTCAGCAGGTCAGGACCGGTGAACCTGCGGACGTAGCCGCTCTCCCCGGTGGTGTAGACCGTCCGCCCGCCGTCGGCGAACGCCACCGACCGGATCGCACCCGCCTGCTCGAGGCTCGGCCCCTCGTCCTCGACGAGGACCTTCACCGGCAACGGCCTGGACGGATCACCGACGTACCACACCAGCGCCGAGCCGCCTCTGTCCCCGGCGACCAGGAACTGGCCGTCCGGGGCGAACTCCAGCGCCACCACCGGCGCCAGGTGCAGGTACAGCTCACCGACCTTCGCCGGGCGTCCCGGGTCCGCGACGTCGAACAGGTAGGCGGTGTTCCCGTAGCCGCCGACGGCCAGGCGGTCTGCCACCGGGTCGAACGCCAGCCCGTACACCTCCGCCTCCGCCCGCGGCAGTGTCGCCAGCAGCCGCGGCGCCGACCGGTCCGTGATGTCCCACAGCTTCGTCAGTCCGTCCGCGCCGCCCGTGGCGAGCACCGACCCGTCCCGGTTGAACGCCACCGCCTTCACCGCCCGACCGTGCCCCCCACCCCGCTCGTCAGGGAGGCGGGCGAGCGGTGTCCGCCGGCGCGGATCACGCGCATCCCACAGGGTCGCCGTCCAGTCGTCGCTTCCCGTCGCGATCAGTGCCCCGTCCCGGCTGAACGCCACCGCACCCGCCGACCTCCCATGCGCCGGATAACGAGACGGGACGCCCGCACCCCCGTTGAACGCCGACAGGACAGCGCCGCGTGCCTCCGGTGTGTCCGCCGTGCGCAGCGCGACCAGGCTGAGCTGCGCCGCCAACGCCGGATTGTCCCGGCGCGCCGCCTGGGCCTGGGTGGCGATGCGCTGGGACAACGCCTGATCCCGCTCCCGCGCCGACGACACGCTCTGCTCGTAGGCAAGGCCCGCCAGTGACGCGGCCACCAGCAGCAACACCGCCAGCGCCGCCACCAGCCGGCGCAGCCGCCGACCCCGCCGTCCCGCCGCCCGCTCCCGCTCCGCCTCCGCCGCGACACTCGCCTCGAAGAACCGCCGCGCCACCGGCGACAGCCCACGATCACCGCTCGCCTCCCGCACCCACTCCCGCGCCGCCGCCAACCGGCTGCCCGAGAACAGATAGGACGGGTCACGCCCCCCGCGCTCCCACACCTCGGCGGCATCGCCGAGCTGCTGCAGCGCCACCGCCCCCGTGCGATCCATGTCCAGCCACTCACGCAGCCGCGGCCACGCCCGCACCAGAGCCTCGTGCGCGATCTGCACGCTGCCCCGCCCGGCTTCGCCCGTACCTGCGTCGGTCCCGGCTTCGACGCCGGCGTCGCCAGCGACCCCTGCGTCGGCCTCGACGAGGCGGGCGGCGATGAGGGCGTCCAGCGCGGACGCCGCGGCGGGCGAGGGCACTTCGGCCAGCAGCGCCGCCCGGCTCGTCCGGCGCCGGGTGTCCGCCCCGTTCTCCCCGATCCGGATCATCCGCATGAGCAGCGGGCGTACCGCCTGCTGCGCCTCGGCGTCCAGACCGGTGTACACGGCCTCGGCTGTCTGCGCGACGGCGCCGGTCAGCCCGCCGACCCGCAGATAGTCCGCGACGGTGAGGGTGTCACCGGACCCGGCCAGCCAGGTCGCGCGCAGCGCGTGCGCCAGCAGGGGCAGTGCGCCCGGATCGGCGATGAACCCCGCCACCGCGTCACCGCCGCTCCCCGGACTCGCGCCCGCACCCGTCGGCGGAAGCAAAGGCGCAGTGCTCTCCAGCGGAAGCGGCGCCGCGACGGCCCCGAGGTCGCGCAGGACGAGTTCCACCAGCCCCGGCTCGACGTCCCGATCCGCCGCCCGCGCCGGCCGCACCACGATCTCGCGGATGTCGCCCGCGGCCATCGGCCCCACCACGACCTGATTGACCTGCAGCATCTCCACCAGCTCGGGAAAGGCCGCACACTGCCCGTAGAAGTCGGCCCGCAGGCCCAGCACCACGACGGCGTCGCCCCCGCCCGCCGCGGCCGAGCACAGCGCCCGGACGAACGCCTCCCGCTCGGCCTGATCATCACACTGGGTGAAGATCTCCTCGAACTGGTCGACAGCGATGACCACCCGCCGCCGTCCGTCGAGCTGCTGGCCGTCGAGCTGCTGCCCGTCCAGCCGCCGCTCGTAGGCCAGTCGCCCGTCTGCTGGCCCTCCATCGGCCGGGCGGTCGTCCGTGGGACGTCCGGTGAGCAGCTCGCCGATGACCTCGCCGAAGCGCTCCGGCTCCCCGCGCAGACTGTCGCGCAGCAGGCGCGCCATCGCCGGCATGCCGATCGTCTCGACGGTCCGCTGGACGAGAATCTCCAACGGACGCTCCCCGGGCGTCATGACCAGCCGCGGCCAACCGGCCGAACCAGCCAGCGCCCCGCCGGCGAGCGCCGGCAGCAGCCCCGCGCGCAGCAACGACGACTTCCCGGACCCCGAAGCACCCACCAGCACCAGCGGCCCGTGCCACGGTGCCTGGGCAGGGACCTGTGCATCGTCTGGGACGTGGACCTGGTTCAGGTTCTGGTCCTGGCTGCGGACGCGGGCGGTCGAGGCCACCCTCGCCAGCAGATCCGCGACCATGCGCTCCCGGCCGAAGAACCACTGCTCGCTCGACTCGTCGAACCCACGCAACCCCGGGTACGGACACGCTCGGGCGTCCCCGCCCGCCTCCTCAGGACCCGCTGCGTCGGCGCTTTCCGCAGGTGACTCCCCGGTCGACATGACCGCGGGCCGGTAGACGGCGTTCGGCACGAAACTCTCCGGACCAGGCGGCGCGGCCACCGGTGGGCTCCCGATCACCCGAGTGGGGCCGTCCTCCGCCTGCCCGCCTGGTTCAGCCACTCGATGCTGCGAGCTCCGGTCCGCCGCTCCCGCCGCTCCCGCCGCTCCCGCCGCTCCCGCCCGAGTCGCGTCCGGTTCCTCCTCACGGCCGGGCACCTGGGACGCCATGAACTCACCCGCTTCTCGGCGAACAGATCGAAATCACGCAATCGTGACCGATTATTCTCTGTGCGCATCGATCTTCGAGCAGCAGTCGCCCAGCCGACAGGCTCCGATCGTGACGGTCGGCGGTGTCGCCGGATCCGTCCACCCTTGCGAGGAAGGGGACCTACTACGAAGATCGCGGACGTCTCGTTCCTCTCGCAGCCCGTGGAGCTCCGGCCGGCCCGGCGACACAGGCGCCGACCGCCCCTCGACGCGGAGCGGATCACCGCGGGCTCGTGCCACGTGGCCAAAACTTCCTGGCCCCCGGCGCCCGGATGGGGTGCGGCGTCCTGTAGCATGACCTCCAGTTCGACAGCAGCCGACCTGGTCCGCCAGGGAAGTCGCTTGGAGCAAAGCCACCCGATCCTCTAGGATGGGGCCGGCAGACAACTGAAGACAGACATGGTCCCGTGGTGAAGTCTGGAGTTCACGCCGCCCTGTCAAGGCGGAGGTCGCGGGTTCGAATCCCGTCGGGACCGCGTTGTATGTGAGTGTCACAAAATAGGACATGGGCAGGTAGCTCAGTCGGTACGAGCGTCCGCCTGAAAAGTGGAAGGTCGGCGGTTCGACCCCGCCCCTGCCCACCCACACCAGCAGGAAAAACGAAGCCCGCCGAGATCATCGGCGGGCTTCGTGGTCTCAGCCCGGGTCTCGTTTGTACCTGTTACCCCGTCGGCGCGAGCACCCCGGACAGCCCGTCGTCGCCGTCGTCACGCTCGTGCTGGACGGTCTGCCAGAGCAGCCCGCCGACCAGATCGGCGATGCCGGCCAGAACCTCGGTTGGCACGTGCTGGTACCTCGTGGCCATGGTCGCCTGCGACCAGCCCATGATGTCCATGACACGCGGGTGGGCGGGGCCGACCAGGCCGACTGCGCGAGCGTATCCCCGCCTGACGGGCCCAGCCGAACGCGGTGTTCCGGTTCAATGCCAAGCGGCCTGGCCGCGACCGTGACGCTGCCGAGCGGAGAAGCCTGCCGCCGATGGCGGTCCCACGCCGATTGAAATCGAGCTTGTGATCGGCACTGACGCACTAACGCTCCGGTCAGTTCCGGGCTGCCCGCCGGAGACCCCCCGAACCCGAAAAAACCACAAAAAATTTTCTCCCCGGAAACAGTCGTTTCCGGGGAGAAAATTCTTCTGGTAGCGGGGACAGGATTTGAACCTGTGACCTCTGGGTTATGAGCCCAGCGAGCTACCGAGCTGCTCCACCCCGCGTCGGTATTTGTTCACTATACAGGGGCGCTGAGGTCAGATGTCAAACGAGCGGGCCGACCAGATTTTTCGGCTACCACGGGTCCACCCGATACCCCGTGCTGCCCCTGTCCTGCTGCGGCTGGGCGCATCGCCACCTCGACGCCCCTGCCTAGCGGCACCCGGCCTGCCCGCCGGCTGGTGGAACCGCCGGTGAGCCTGGGGGTGTCAGAACTTGGCCACTGGTGGTGACCTGGGGTTGTAGGCGGCTCGTTCGTACTCGTTGATCAGGCCTCCGAGGACGGGCTGGCGCCGCAGGTGAACCTTCGACTTCGACCGCGCTCTGCACCAGCGGGCGACGGACCTCGCCGAGGTGTGCGGGCGAGCGCCACTGACGCTGCTCGGCGCGCGACTCAGCTCGTGCCGGACGTCGCAGACGTGTGGGAGCGGGTGACCATCTCGCGCAGCACGGTGGTGTCGACCGTCGCGAGCGACGTCACGTAAAGGCAGCTCTTGCCGGTCTTGTGCCTGCCGAGCCGGGCGAGCAGGTCGGCCTGGTCGTCGAGCCCGCCGGCGAGGTAGATGGCCAGGTTCGCCTTGCGGGGCGAGAACCCGACCGTGAACCAGTCGTTCGAACGACCACCCGCGGACAGGTACTGGTAGCTGCCGAAACCGACGATGCTCGGGCCCCACATCGCCGGGGCCTCACCCGTGACCTCGGCCATCAGGGCGCAGATCTGCTGGGCATCGCCGCGGCGGCGCTCATCGGCCACGGCACCCAGAAAAGCCTCGACGTCACCCTCGTTGCGCTGCGTCTTCAGCTCCGCCATGGCGGCAGTGTAGGGCCCGTAGCGACGGCGGCAGCAGCGCGACCCGACCGGTGCTATGCCTCGGAGCCGGGCACGAGGCCAGACGCGAGAGCGACGAACACGGAATCCGCCTTTCGCGCGGCACACGTTCTCGAAGCGGCGGACGGTTCAGGACACGCCCCGCTGACGGCTGAGTGGACGGATGGCCTCTGCCTCGGAGCGGCTGACCGAGGTGACCTACCAGGTCTGACGTCATGGTGGGAGCTGTCGGGCCAGCCATTGCCGCACCTCGCGCGGGCTGCGTAGCCGCACCACCCGCGCCCAGGCGTCGGCCTCGTCGAGGGCGGCCGAGACGCGGGCGCGACCCTGCCGAGGATAGGCCCACACCCACCGCAGGAACTCCCAGCTTATTCTTTCGGAACAGCCCGGGGTGATGTCGGGCCGATGCCGGTGATGCCATCTGATCCTGCGCCACATCACCCGGGAAAGGGCGACGTGGCGAGGCAGGTCGAGGAAGAGGATGACGTCGGCGGCGGGTATCCGCAGGTCGAGCGTTCCGGCATAGTTGCCGTCCATGATCCACCGGGGTTGGCTGATGAGCTCGTTCACCGTTTGTCGCCAGGATTCCTGGGGCATCTCGATCCAGCCCGGGCTCCAGAAATGCTGGTCGAGATGTATCACCGGAATGTCCCAGGGAACGCCGAGCCGCCGGCTCGGTGTGCTCTTTCCCGTCCCGCCGCTGCCGACTACCAGGATCCGTTTGGCATGCACCTGGTCAGTATCCTGCTGGTGCAGGCTGCATGGTGTCGGAAATGGGCGGAGTGGTACCGCCCAGTCCGGGGCCGGGCACGTCGCTGAGCTGCGCGGGACGTCCAGAAAGGGGCGGTACCGGGGCAGGGTACCGGGGCAGGGTGCAGGGTGCCGGGTGCTGGTCAGCGCAGGCCGTGGCGGCGGGCGACGGCACGCTCGACGGCGGCGCGGGGCAGCAGGCGGCGCAGCGTGAACACCAGCGGTGCGTTGCTCCCCACGGCGTAGAGCGATCGGGGGTGGTGTGCCTCGACGGCGCGGATCACGACCGCGGCGACTGCCGAGGCCGGCGCCCCGGCCGCCTCGTTCGCGTCGAGCGCCGCCAGCATGGTGCGGTACTCCGCCGTGAACGGGGAGTCCGCCCCGATGTACTGCGTGCGCCGTCCGCCGATCCCGGTGTTGATGGAACCGGGCTCGACCGTGCTGATACCGACGCCGTACGGCGCGACCTCGCGCCGGGCCGCGTTCGCGAAGCCCTTGATCGCGGCCTTTGACGCCACATACGACGAGCGGTAGGCGAGCGGGAAGCTGGCGAGCATCGACCCGATCATGATCACTCGCCCGTAGCCGCGCTCGCGCATCCCTGGCAGCAGGAGCTGGGTCAGCCGGACGGCACCGAAGACGTTCACCTCGAACAGCCGCCGGACCGCCGCCGGCGGCAGCTCCTCCAGCGGCCCGCTCTGGCTCTCACCGGCGTTGTTGACCAGGACATCGACCCGCCCGACCTCGGCAGCCACCCGCCCGACCGCGGCGGGATCGGCGAGGTCGAGCGCGACGTACTCCACTCCCGTGACCGGGTCGGTGACCGCCGCCGGATCGCGGCTGGTGCCCACCACCCGGTACCCCCGCTCGACGAGCGAGGCAGCCACCGCCGCGCCGATGCCGGACGAGGCGCCGGTGACCAGCGCCGTGTGCGGCACGGGCGGGGTGGCGGCCGCCCCGGGGCGTGTTCTCCTGGCCGTCGTCGTCACCTCCCGCGTGAGTGGTCGCCACATTCTGCTCCGGGAACATCTCCCTGGGCAGCGGTCTCATCGGTGTCCGAGCTGATCGGGGTGTGCCCTGCGGTAGCTGAGGGGACGGGTGACCGCTCCGGCGGGCTGCTCGGCGGCTGGCTGGTCGGCGGCTGGCTGGTCGTCGGTTCCGCTGACGGTGTCACTGCCGCTGTCGGCTGGTGTCGGCTGACTGTCGACACGATGGCGGCGGGACGCCGCGAGTGCGGCGATGGCGGTGGTGAGGGGGACGGAGGCGACGAGGCCGATGGTGCCGGCCGCGGCGCGGACGATCTCGGCGGCGACCAGGTCGGTGGTGGCCACGTCGGCGTTGCCGCGGTCGGCGAGGGTGAACAGCAGCAGGCTGGGCAGGGCGGCGCCGGCGTAGGCGAGGACGAGCGTGTACACGCTGGAGGCGATGTGGTCGCGTCCCACGCGCATGACGGAGCGGTACAGGTAGAGCGTGGACGCCTTCGGGGTGGCGTCGGAGACCTCCCAGACGGCTGCCGCCTGGGTGACGGTCATGTCGTTGATCAGCCCGAGCGATCCGATGATGAGGCTGGCGAGGACGAGCCCGGGCAGGCTCAGCTCGCCGGCGAAGGCCTTGAGCATCACGTCCTCGTCGGAGCCGAGGCCGGTGACGCGGCACAGGTCGATGGCGAGGGCGCCGAGTACGGCGGTGAGGACGAGGCTCGCGAGGGTGCCGAGCAGCGCGGCGGTGGTGCGGGCGGAGACGCCGTGGGCGAGGTAGAGGAGCAGGACGAGCAGCGCCGCTCCGGTGGTGAGGGCCACCGCTACCGGTGAGTGGCCGTCGAGCAGGGACGGCAGGGTGAACTGCACGATCACCAGGTAGCTCAGGACGAGCCCGGCGAGGGCGGCGAGCCCACGCCACCGGGCGACGGCGACGACCACGACCGCGGTGAGTAGCGCGATCCAGGCGAGCGGCGCGGCACGCTGGAAGTCGGCGACGCGGTAGGTGGGACGTCCGCTGATGTCGGTGGTGGGTGCGAGACGGACCTTGTCACCGGCTTCGAGGACGGGAGCGGTGGGGTCGACGAGGGTGTCGAGGTGGAGCCTTGCCGAGGGGCCGGTCTGGCCGTCGAGAGCGACGTCGAGCTGGTCGCAGGTACCGACGGTGGTGCCCTGGCCGAGAAGGTCCGGGCAGGGCCCGCGCCCGGCTCGCTCGATGGTGGCGTCGACCAGCTCGCTCGATCCGCCGGCCAGGTCACGCAGGTCCTCGGAGGGTTCCCGCGGGGCGGACGACGGCCACAGGAGCACGACGCCGAGCACGGTCATTGCCAGGAACGCGGCCATGGCGGTGGCCATCACGACGAGGGTGCTCCGCGACGTCCGCCTCGCCGTGCTCGCGTCTCCCGCCACGCTTCCGGCGGCGGTGGTCGACGGCAGGTGGTGGTGGTGTCCGTGCCCCATGGACCGAGTGTGGACAGCTGCATCCGGTGGCTTTCCGCCAGGCCCCGGCGCCGGTGTCTGCGCGGCGCGGGAGCCGTCGGGTGAAAGGGCTTGCGGGTCGACCGTAGATCCTCTACTGTCCGCTTATCGGAAATGGTTTCCGATATCGTTGTCAGGAGGACGGTATGAGCGAGGTCCTGATCGAGCAGGTCGGTGCGGTGGCGCCGGTGGCGGCGCCGCAGGGTCCGGGCACGAACGCGCTGGTCCACAACCCGTTCGTCGTCGGGCGCTGACGGTGCGGCCGGGCCCGGCGTGCTCGCGCCGGGCCCGGTCCCCGGTGTCTGTCCGGTGCGTCACCGAAAGGTTCTCGATGAAGCTGGCTGATGGCCATCACCTCTATCCGTTCCCGGGCGGGGGCTGGCGCGTGGCCGGACCAGGCGAGGTGTTCCTGCGGGTCCTGGGGCCGTCGGCACTGGTGGCCCAGCTACAGGACCGGCTACGGCCGGGCGGGGCTGAGGGATCCGACTTCGAGCCTGTCGCCGGCGAGATCTCGGGCGTGGAGCCCACGCTTGCGCAGCTGGTTCAGGCGCTGGCCGACCGGGGCGTCCTGGTCGACGGAGGTGACGGAGCATCGACACCGGCCCGGACCACCCCGCCGCTGCTGCACGTTTCCGGAGACGGTCCGGTCGCCCGGCTTGTCGGGGACCTTGCGGCTGACTGGGCACGCGTGCGGCGTGGTCCGGTCGACGAGGAGGCCGTGATGAGCGCGGACGTGCTGGTGGACTGCGCACACTGGTTGCCTGACACGCACTGGCGTCAGGTGGAGCGCTGGTGCCAGGCGCACTCGACGGCGTGGACACGCTGCCATGCGGAGGGTGTGTCGTTGTTCGCCGGCCCGCTCAGCGTCCCTGGGCGTACCGCGAGGTACGAGGACGTGCGCGGTCGTCGGCTCGCTGCTGCCGACGCGCCCGAGGAACTACTGGCCCACTGGGCCTGGCTCGACCGGTCCGGTGAGGCACACCCCGAGGTCCCCTGGCCCGGGCGCGGCGTGCTGGCCATGGTGGCGGGTCTCCTGCTGGCCGAGGTCGAAGCCTGGTGGGCGTCCGACCGGCTACCGGAGGTCGACGTCCAGGTGGAGGTCGCCGCACCGGGGTCGGTGGCGCGCCATCCGGTGCTGCCCCTGCCGGTGCTCGCCGACCCGGCCCGCCTGGACGGCGGGTCCACCCTCGGCGTCCCGGTCAACGCGGTACGCGCATGACGGCCGCGGGCGCCGGAGCGTGGGCGAACCTGTCGGTAGCGGGAGGCGACGGCACACCGCTCGCGGTGGATGCCCATGTTCCGCCACGCGCCACCTGGCCGGCCCCGGTGATCGTCACGCGGACCGCCTACGGGCGCTCCGCCCACCTCGCCGAAGGGCAGGGCTGGGCCGGACGCGGATTCGGCTATGTGGTGCAGGATGTCCGGGGCCGGTACGACTCGGAAGGAACGTGGCGGCCGTACCGGGATGAGCGGGCCGACGGCGCCGCGCTGGCGGACTGGATCCTCGCCCAGCCCTGGTGCGATGGCAGGCTGGTGGCCTACGGCGGTTCATACGCCGGCTACACCGCCTGGGCGCTGGCGGTGGAACGGCCCGACGCGGTGCGGGCGGTCGTGAGTCTCGGCCCGTCGATGGGGCTGCACCGCACGAAGTTCGAGCCCGGTGGAATTCTGCGCCTGGCTGAGCACGCGTACTGGTGGTTGGAACGCGCCGACGCCCGCACCAGCCGTGACGGTCTGGTCCGGCTGGTGCATGCCCGTCAGCCGGACATCCTGGATCACCTGCCGGTATGTGAACTGCCGGAGCGGATGGGCGCCGTTCTTCCCCACTGGGGTGACGTTCTGCGGACCGGCACCGCGCCGGGGCCGGAGGCGTTCACCGACGGTGAGCTTGCCGCCGTCCGCGCCGCCGCGTTCCATGTGGGCGGCTGGTACGACCTGCTGATCTCCGAGACGGCGGAGCACTGGCGACTCGTCGGATCGGCGGTGACGCCCCGACCGCCGCGGCGTCTGCTCATCGGGGCATGGGGGCACGACCTCGCCTTCGCCACGACGACGCGGGTCGGTGATCGTGACCATGGGCCGGGCTCGCGCTATGACTTCGCGGCGAGCTGCGTCGGGTGGCTGCGCGAGGTGCTGGCGGAACGCGCGACGCCCACAGCCGCGGACACAGCCGCGGACACAGCCGCGGACACCGCCGCGGACACCGCCGCGGACACCGCCGCGGACACCGTTCCGGTGACGGCCGTGTCCGGTGCCGAGGTTTTCGTCCGTGGCGCTGACGAGTGGTTCGTCGGTGCCGGCTGGCCGCCGCAGGAGGTCGGCGAGGCTGTCTGGCACGCCCACGCTGACGGGACCCTGACCGCGGACCGGCCCTGCTCGGACGGATCGTGCGGTTTTCGCTACGACCCAAGGGATCCGTTTCCCTCGACCGTGCCCGGCGCGGACCGCCGGTCGTTGCTCGCCCGGGCGGATGCCGTCCGTTTCGTCTCCGACCCGCTGGCAGCAGCAGTGACAATGTCTGGCTCCGCCACGGTCGAACTGGCGGCGTCGACGGACGCTGTCGAGGCCGACTGGATTGTCCGGGTTCTTGCATGCCTGCCCGCCGGCCCTGCCTACGAGCTCGCGGTCGGCAGTGCCACCTGGGCGGCTCACCCCGGGGCCGCGGTCACCGGGACGATCGCGTTGTCCGGTGCGGCGGAGCGGGTGCCCGCTGGCGCCCGGCTCGTCCTGGAGATCACCAGCAGTGATCATCCGAATCTGGCGCGCGGTCTGGGGACGGGGCGGAACCGCTACACCACCACGACGACGCGCGTCTGCGAGCAGGCAGTACTGGTCGGATCCGGGAAGACCGGCACCCGCCTGACCTTGCTGACCATGGGGACGACGGCACGGGCGGCCGGGCCCACCTCGGCCGCCCGCGAGATCGCCGCCCAGCCGGCCGGCGTGTCGATGGCTACCGGCGGGGGGAGTGCGTCGTGACCGTCGAGGATCTCGTCGATTCACGGCTGGGGCTGCTGACAGCGGTGGTGGATCAGCCACCCGCTCCCGGTATGCCGGCGGGCTGGCTGGGGCGCAGTGCGCGGGTGGCCCGCGCCGACCGGTTCGCCGGATGGCGGGCGGACGGGTTCGGATTCGGTGCCACCCTCGGTGACGCCGGCCGGGCACGTGGTGCGGCGATCGGTGAGGCGGTGGAGCGGTACTGCGGCAACGCCGTGCCCGCGGTGCTACCGGTCGCGAGCTGGGAGGGGCTGCGTGCGCGGGGGATCGCCGCGACCGACCCGTCGGAGTTCGCGCTGTACTCCGACCGGCAGTACGCCACAGCTGGTTTCCCGTTCGTCCGCGTCACCCGCGATCTCGAGGTCGCCTGGGTGGAAGGCACGGATCTCGTCAGCGGTGACAGCGTGCTCGTGCCGGCCTCGCTGGTCTATCTCGACTACTTCCACGGCCCGCATCGTGCCGAGCCACCCACCAACGCTCTCATGTACTCGGGGATCGCGGCCGGGCCGAGCCGGGCCGATGCGGAGACAGCGGCGTTGGAGGAGCTGTTCGAACGGGACGCGACCACCATCTGGTGGGCCTCCGGCGCACCGACACACGCGGTGGACGACGGGGGCGTCGTCACCGGCCAGCTCGGCCGGCCGTACCGGGACCGTCCCCTGACCGTCCGACTGCTCGCCGTTCCGTCCCAGCTGACGGTGCCTGTTCTCGGGGCGTTTCTCGCGGATGAGGCTGACGGCATCATCGCGTTCGGCAGTGCGTGCCGCGCCGATCCGTCCGCCGCCGCGGTGAAGGCGCTCGTGGAGTCCCTGCAACTGCTCACACTGACCCGGCAGCTCGCGGCCCCCGACAGCGACGTGTGGCGGGCGGTCGCCGGGGGCGACATCGAGGAGCACGTCTTCCTGCCGTTTCGCGCCGACCGCCGCTACGCGGGGTCGGTGAGCGCGGACTACCGGGAACTGGTGGACCTTCCTGCGGTCGCGCAGCTCTACCTCGACCCGGCCCTCCAACAGGGTGCCCGGGATCGGCTGTGCCCGCGGACCAGCATCGCGCTCGACGCGATCCCGCCGGTAGAGGCCGCGAGCTCCCGCGCCGCCTACCTCGAGCTCCTGAGCGCGGCCGGACTGCGTGCCGTGGCCGTCGATCTCACCACACCGGACGTCGCACGTACGGGGCTACGGGTGGTTCGTGTCGTCGTCCCCGGGCTGGTCGGCAACGGGCCGCCGGCCTATCCGCTGCGTGGCGGGCACCGGCTCTACGACGTCCCCGTCGCCATGGGCTGGAGCACCGCGCCGCTGGCCGAAGGCGACCTGGTGAACCAACCCCTACCGCTGGCCTGACGGTTCCGCGTGATGACGAGACGGCGAGAAATGGCGACAGGCGAAGAATGGCGACAGAAATGAGCACCGCCACGGGATCCGTTCCTGACGCGGCAGCGGCCGGAGTCCCCTATCCCCGGCTCGTCGACGGAAGAACCGGAATCGTGCGCCGCCTGGTGCCACGCGCCGTACCTTCGTGGTTTCCTCCGTCGTTCGCCCTGACGCATGCCTGGTTGTGCGACACGACCCGCTTCGGGCCGTGGCCGGCGGACGCCACCGGCGCGGGGTACGGTTTCGCCGACCCACGGCGCACCGTCGCGGCGGCGCTGGGCGAGGCTGCCGAACGGTACTGCGGCAACCTCGTCCCACCCGGGCTGACCAGCGCCAGCCACGCCGAACTGGTCGACGCGGGGGTCGACGCCGTCGACCCGGACAGCCTCGCGCTCTATGCGCGGGCACAGTACGAGACCCCGGGCTTCCCCCTGGTCCCGATGACCGCGGACCTCGTCCAGCAGTGGGCGCGCGGTCGCGACCTGCGGACCGGTGCCCCGGTTCTCGTTCCCGCCTCGCTGGTCTGGGTCTCGTGGAACGCGCCGTCGGCCGGCAACCAGGCGCCCCGGACCAACCCGGTCATGCAGGCCGGTCTCGCCGCCGGCCCCGACCGGCTGTCCGCCGAGACCGGGGCATTGCTGGAAGTGATCGAACGCGACGCCATGACGCTGTCCTGGTACGGCGGGCGTGGGCTACGCCGCGCCGTCCCACCCCGATGGCTACGCGACTTCTGCCAGGGCCCGCGGGGGGTCCTCGACGTGCACTTCCTTGCCTTCGACGACGAGTTCTCCGAGCCGGTGATCGGTGCGCTCGTCGCGGACAGGCACACCGGCTACCTCACCCTCGGCATGGGAGTGCACCACGATCCCCTCGACGCGGCGATGAAGGCATACGGCGAAGCCCTGCAGCTGCAGCTGTTCGTCGCGGACTACGACGACCCGACCGGTTCCTACGCCCGGATGGCGACCCGCCCGACCAGCCCGCTCAAGGCGTGGCGGGCCGACCGGGCCTACCGGAAGTCCTATCGCCAGGACTTCTGCGACGTCGTCGACTATGGCTGTCACCTCCAGCTGCACCTTGATCCGGCCGTGCGCGCGGAGTTCCACCGCGAGCTCGCGGATGCCGTCACCGGGGAGACCAGGCTGGCGGATCTCGCACCGCCAGCCATGTGGACCCCGGACCGGCGGCTGTCGGCCCTCGTCGACCGGCTCGCCTCCCGCGGGCATCGGGCCGTGGCAGTGGACGTCACCACCGCGGACGTCCGCCGCGCGGGCCTGCACGTCACCCGGGTGATCGTTCCGGGCCTGTACTGCAACGCCCCGGTCGGGATGCCCTTCCTCGGCGGCCAGCGGCTGCCCGCCGCCCGGTCCCGGCCCCGGACGGCATCCCTGCCGGCGATGCCCCTGCCGCACTGAGCGCCAACCCGTCCGCCCGTCTCGTTGGGAGAGGCCCTGTACGCCACCGGCGCGGTCGTCTCGTCGCCCGCACACCCGAACCACCGCGCAGCGGTCTCCGAACAGACGCGGTTCAGGCTTGCCCTCACGGTCCTGATCGTCGCGACACCCCTGATCCTCGCTGCCGCGATCAGCGTGGGCGCGGTCCGGCTTCCGCTGCGCGAGGTCTGGTCGAGCGTCGTCGCTCACCTCGTCGGGCCCGTCGTCGGCATGGACAGCCGGCCCGGAGTAGACGACGAGATCATCTGGCAGGTTCGCACCCCACGGGTGCTGCTCGCCTTCGTCGTCGGTGCGGGACTCGCGGTCGCCGGCGCCACGCTGCAGGCGGTCGTGCGCAACCCGCTGGCTGACCCCTACGTCCTCGGTGTCTCCTCGGGAGCCTCCCTCGGCGCCGCCGCGGTGCTCACGCTCGCTGGCGCTGGCGCTGGCGCTGGCGCCGGTGGTGCTGGTGCCGCCGGCTGGCTGTCCACACTGGGCGTGTCCGGCGCTGCCTTCGCCGGCGCCCTCCTCACCCTGGGCGCGGTGCTCGTGCTGGGCCGGCGGGCGGGGCGGATAGAACCGACCCGACTTCTGCTGGCCGGCGTCGCTCTCGGGTACCTGCTCCAGGCCGCGACCAGCTTCCTGCAGCTGCGCGTGTCCAGTAACCAGCTCGCGCACCTGCTGTTCTGGCTGCTTGGGATGGTCTCCGGCGCCGACTGGCACAAACTGGGTCCACCCGCCGCCATCGTCACGGCCTGCACCTGCTGGCTCATCCTGCGAGGACGGGCGCTCAACGCACTGCTCCTCGGCGACGACACGGCCGCCTCCGCCGGGGTCGCGGTCAGCGCGCTGCGTACCGAGCTGCTCGTCATCGCCGCGCTGCTCACCGGAACCGTCATCGCGGTCGCTGGCGGCGTGCAGTTCGTCGGCCTGATCGCGCCGCACTGCGTCCGCCTGCTGGTGGGTGCCGACCACCGCCGACTGCTGCCGCTGGCCGCCCTGCTCGGCGGCAACTTCCTCGTGCTGGCAGACCTCGTCGCGCGGACAGCGACCCAGCCGCTCGAACTGCCGCTGACCATTGTCACCGCCGTCGCCGGCGTTCCGTTCTTCCTCGTCCTGCTGCGGCGCGGCAACCCCGGAGGCACCTCGTGACCGGCCTGCGCATCGACCGCGTCGAGGTCCGTATCGACCGGGCCACGATCGTGCGGGAGCTGACCGTCGACTGCGCTCCCGGGACGTTCGTCGGGCTGCTCGGACCGAACGGCAGCGGCAAGTCCACCGTGCTGCGGACCATTTACCACGCCCTGCGACCGCACGCCGGAACGGTGCTGCTCGACGGCCGTGACCTGCACCGCGACCTGGGACCACGGGCCGCCGCCCGCCAGGTGGCCGCACTCGCGCAGGAACACGGCGGTGACGTCACACTGTCGGTGCGCGCCGTGGTCGGCACCGGACGCCTCCCGCACCAGAACGCCTGGAGCCCCACCTCCCCGGGCGACACAACAGTCATCGACGAGGCGTTGCGCACCGTACGGATGGCCGAGAAGGCACAGCGACCGTTCACCTCGCTGTCCGGTGGGGAGAAGCAACGGGTCCTGCTGGCCCGAGCCCTGGCCCAGCAACCCCGCCTGCTCGTGCTCGACGAACCCACCAACCACCTCGACATCGGGTCACGGCTCGACCTGCTCGACCTGATCCACTCGCTGGGAATCACCGTCCTCGCCGCACTGCACGACCTTGACCTGGCGGCGGCGTACTGCGACGTGGTCCACGTCATGGCCGACGGGCGGGTCGTCGCCTCGGGTACCCCCGTCGACGTCCTCACGCCCGACCTGCTGCGCACGGTCTTCGGGGTGCGCGCCCACCGCGGCATCCATCCGCTCACCGGACGGCCTCACTTCGCGTTCACCTCGCTGACCGGCGGCCAACCGCCACCGCCCGCTGCCCAGCAGCCGCTGCCGCCGCCACGGGAGCCGTCCACCCCGCCGATACCGGCTTCTGACGGTGCAGCCTTCTCCCTGGAAGGATCCATATGATCACCCGCCGCGTCCCGAGAACGGCGCTCGCGTTCGGTCTGGCCCTCCTGGCCGCCGCCGTGACCTCCACCGCCTGCGGTGACTCCTCCGCGCCGTCCTCGACGCCGTCCGGACAGCGGCTCGGTGCCGCTGACAGCCAGGCCGGCTATCCGGTCACCGTGAACAACTGCGGACGCGCCCTGCGCTTCGACCGGGCACCCACCAGAGTGATCTCCGGATGGCCCACGAGCACCGATCTTCTTGTGGCGCTCGGACTCGGGGAGAGGGTCGTGGGCCAGTACAACACCGGCAACGGCAGTCCCGCGACCGCCTACGCCGCCGCCGTCACCGCCATCCCCGTCCTCAGCGAGAGCGCGCCAACGCGGGAGCAGCTCCTTGCCGCACGTCCCGACCTGATCTGGGCAGACGGCTCGTACCTCTTCGACGGCCAGCAGCTGCCCGGCATCGACGACCTCACCGGCCGAGGAAGCCCGGTTCTGATCCTCAGCGGCTTCTGCACCGATGACGCGACCAGGGCGAAGGTCACCGACGTCACCACCGACCTGAACACCCTGGGCCGCATCTTCGGCGTGGCGGAGAAGGCGGCCCAGCTGAGTTCCGACATCGACACCCGCCTCGCCGCGGTGACATCGAAAACCGACGGCCAGTCGCCCGTGGCCGTCGCGATGATCAGTACCTACAACGGCTCCCTCTACACCTATGACGGCGTCTACACCGACATCGCCCAGCGCGCCGGTGCCCGCAACATCTACGCCGGCACCCTTTCCGCAGGCCAGTACTACGGCGAGCTGTCAAAGGAAACCATCATCAAGGACGACCCGGCCACCCTCGTGTACCTGCTCAGCGGCGGTGAAAGCGAGACCGACGCCCGGACCTTCCTCACCAGAACGCTGCCGACAGTCACCGCCGTCCGCACCGGCACCATCGTCTTCCTCCCGCAGTGGAACTCGACGAACCTCGCCGGCGTCGAAGGTGTCGAAGCCCTGGCCGCGGCGCTGCATCCATGACCACACCCCCCCACCCGGAGCCGCCGGCGACCGGCATTGACGCTGATCGGGCCCTCGACCGATCCGGGTATCGGCACTTCCTGACAGCACGGGCAGTCTCGTGGGCCGGATCGGCCGTCAGCCTCGTCGCGCTGCCGCTGCTGATCTACCAACGCAGCGGCAGCGCCGCCCTCACCGGGCTGCTGACCGCCCTCGAAGCCATCCCCTACCTGCTGCTCGGGCTACCCGCCGGAGCCTGGGCCGACCGCCTCGACCCCCGCCGCGTGCTGGTCGCATCGAACCTGGCCAGCTGCCTCCTCCTCGCCAGCATCCCGCTGGCGAACATGATCGACGCGCTCACCACCATGCAACTGCTGATCGTCGCGGCAGGCAACGCGGCAGCCCTGACCTTCTCCGACGCGGCCGGGTTCCGAGCGCTGGCCGCGTTGGTCCCCCCTGGTGCGATGGGGCAGGCCACCGGGCGGATGAGCTCCGTCAGCACGGTGATCGCCCTCGCCGGCCCCGCGGCGGGCGGCCTGCTCGCCGCCACCGTCGGCGCCGGCCCCGCCCTCTCCGTCGACGCCGCCAGCTTCGCCGCCTCCGCACTGCTGATGGCACGGCTTCCCCCGCACTCCCCGACAGCGCGGCCAGTCCGCCGGCCGCTGCGCGCTGACATCGGTGAAGGCCTGCGTTGGGTGTGGGAGCACCGGCTCGTCCGCACTCTGACACTCATCGGCCTCGGTAACAGCCTGACCGCGGGCTTCGTCACCGGCCTGATCGTCGTTGTCGCAGTACGCCGGCTCGGGCTGCCTGACGACGACGGGCGGATCGGACTGCTCTACGCCGCTGCCGGCGCCGGCAGCCTGACAGCCAGCCTGCTGATCGCGCCGCTACAGCGGCGCTTCCCGGTCGGCTGGCTGACCCTCGGTGGCCTGGCCGCCGGCCTGGTCTTCCTCGGCTGGTGGGCGGTGAGCACCGCGCTGATCCCAGGTGCACTGGCACTGCTCGCCTGGCAGGCGGCCAACACCACCGTCAGCCTCAACGGCATCGTCGTACGCCAGACCGTCGCACCCATCGAGCTCCAGGGCAGGGTCAACACCACCGCCAGGATCATCGCCTGGGGCGGCCAGCCCATCGGCGCAGCCGTCGGCGGACTCACCGCCCAACACACCGGACTCGGCCACGCCCTCGCCCTCGCCGGAAGCGGACTCACGATCTCCCTCGCGGCGGGTTCGCTCACCCGACTACGTGACCCACACCGCCTGGCCGCACTTGCCGTCGCGGCACCGGCCAGCCGCACACGGGTACCCACAGAACAGGCGGAAACCTCGCATTCAGAGAAACCAGGGTTCGCGAAACCCTGACCGCCGAGCCCTGTCAGTCCCGGCACCAGCATTCTCCTGTCAGGATTCACCGCCTCGACAAAAGATGATCTTCAGGTTGAGGCTCGACCGGGCTGGTACCGCAGGGCGACCGCCCCCGACCGGAACTCCTGGCGCCCCACGAGCTTCAGCTCGAGCCGGTCGCTCAGGCCGGCGAACAACGTCGGCCCATGGCCTGCCACGACGGGGTGCACGACGAACTCGTACTCATCGATCAAACCCAGCTCCGCCAGGGCCAGCGGGAGGGTCACGCCTCCCACGAACAGGCCTCTGCCAGGCTCCCGCTTGAGCTGCTGCACGGCTTTCCCCAGGTCACCCTGCACGAGCTCCGCGTTCCAGTCGACCTGGTCCAGGGTGCTCGACACGACGTACTTCTTCGCCCCGTCGATCGTCCGGGCGAAGGGGATCATCCAGTCGGCCATCCAGTCAGGCCACGTTCCCGCCGCCGGCTGCCGCCACGCCTCCTCCATCATCCTGTAGGTCACCCGGCCGAAGAGAAGGGCGTCGGCTCGTTCCAGGCTGGCGGCCCAGTAGCGGTGCGACTCGTCGTCCGGGGTCATCGTCCGGTGGTCGCAGCAGCCGTCGAGGGTGATGTTGATCGAGTATCGGAGCGGTCTCATGGGTGGCTCTCCCTGCTGCCGTCGCGGACGTCTGACGAACCGTCGTCATCATCAGACCAGCGCCGCCGCGATTTCTCATCGTTCTCCCGTTCGACCTGCCAGGCGCGAGGATCGCGCACCCGCACCCGCACCCGCACCCGCAGCTGTGCTGTTGCCCGACCATGTCATGGTCGAGGTCGTGCCAGCCGAACCGGTGGACCGGGTCGGCTGGGCCCAGTGTCGCGTGGGCACCGTGCAGATAGCCGACCAGGAGGTCGCCTTCGGCCCGCCAGGCCGTCACTTGGTCGCCCATGGCGACCCGGTCGTCCGCGACCTGGGTCACGCCCGAGGAAGGGGCGTGTCTGTCTCTTTGCCAACGACACGTGTCCCGCACGGCGTCCCCACCGGCAACCCTCACGACCAGCGTTGATCTGACAGACGAGGCGAACCGGTCAATCCTCGAACACGCCAAATCTCTGCCTCGGTCGTGGTCTGATTATTTCGCGTGTGCTCGATAGGTCGCTGACCAATCCGCACCATCGCCTCGTTGTCTCGGCAGATACCTGCCGGCCGGATTCAGGACCCGGCCCTTGAAACGGTCCTGACGCGGGTGCTCTGCCGCGCCGCGCGGTTCGTGGCATCGCACTACCCGTTCGCATCCGCGACGTCGTCGGGACCATCATCGCCTTCAGTCTGGAGATCACCGGCGCGTGATCAGCGCATCCAGACCGCCAGCTACGGCGAGTTCGGAGCCGCCGCGACAACGTGACAGGGGTTCGCCCGGTGTCCGGGTGGCGACAGTGCGAGTCGATGAACGGGCGCAGAGACAACCTCTGAACAGGCTTTCTTGTCCGCTGGCAGGTGGACCGACACAGCGCGGTCAGCGTGCATGTGGACGAGACAAGGCCGGGAGGAGTCGAACCTCGTGGTCACAAAAGAGAATGTGTGTTCCAATAGGAACGGCTGTGGAACGAAGGAGTTCCGGACCGGCGCAATGATGACGACGGGATCCGGTGTCCGGCGGAGGGATCTTCTTAGTGGACGCGCACCGTTCTCATCCCACCCACGAGATCGCCTGGAGCGAGGTCGCCGATGACTTCGTCACGGAGTGCAGCAGGCGGGTGCTGATGTCGTTGCCGCGCCGTGACCAGCGAGAACGCGGCGAGCTCTACGTTTCTGGGCTGCTGTCGCTCACCGGACGCAAGTCGATGCGGTCGATAGCGTCGATCACCGGAGGTGGTGCGGCCGAGCAACGGCTGCACCACTTCATCAGCAAGTCGTCGTGGGACTGGGTTCCGGTACGCAAGGCGCTGGCCGCCCATCTGGACCGAGCGCTCGATCCGTGCGCCTGGGTGGTGAAGCCGATGGTCGTGCTGAAGGCGGGAAGACACACCGTCGGTGTCGCCGAGTCGTTTGTCCCGCACCTCGGGCAGGTCGTCAACAACCAGCGCTCCTACGGGGTGTGGCTTGCGAACGACAGGCACAGCGCACCGGTGAACTGGAGGCTCCTGCTGTCCGGGGACTGGCTGGGCGACGCCCGCCGCAGGCGGCGCGCGGAGATTCCAGAGCCAGTCGGTGCCGGTGACCTGGCCTCCTTGCCCGCGGCGACGGCGACGACGACTGCCCTTGAGATCGCGCGGGGGTGGGGGCTGCGGCGCCGGCCGATCGTCATGGACGCGCGAGACGAGAACGCGGCGGCGCTGGTAGGAAGCCTGTCTGCCGCCGACGTCCCGTTCGTCCTGCGCATCAGCGGGGCGACGCGGCTGATCGGCGTGGACGCGACGCGGGCTGGCGGCAGACTTCAGGTGGCCATGGCGCAGCGCCTGGCCGAGGCGGCCGGCCGGGCCGGGTACGCGATGCAGTGGATGCACCGCGCCGGCCCCGGGACTCCACCCGTCCAGGTCGTCCGAACGGAGGTCATGCTGCCGCCCGAGACCGGGGCCACCGGCCCGCTTCTGATGGTGGGGGCGTTGCCTCCGGGTGAGCCCCGGTCGCAGGAGCTCTGGCTGTCCAACATGACGAAGGTGCCGGCGACGGCCGTCATCCGCCTCGGTGGTCTCGTCGAGCGCGTCAACCAGGACTTCTCAGAGATCAGCGTCCGGGTGGGAGCGATGGATTTCGAAGGCCGGACGTTCGGCGGCTGGCACCGCCACATCACGCTCAGCTCCGTGGCGCAGGGCATCGTGACTCTCTCCGCCGTCCGTAACAAGGCCGGCGATCCGACCCTCGACGATTTCCAGTTGGCCTGACGACCGGGCGGGAGCCCGGATTCGCCAGAAGATAGACGAAAGGGGCCCGGAGCCATCGTGGATGCGGGCTGGGCGAGCGACTCGATAGCGGATCCGGACGTCCTGATCGTCGGCGGAGGCCCGGTCGGGATGTTGCTGGCCGGTGAGCTGGCCCTGCACGGGGTTCGGACGACGGTACTGGAGAAGGAGCTAGTTCCGTCAGACGAGTCGAAAGCCGGAACCCTGCACGCCAGGACTGCCCAGTCGTTGCACCGGCGCGGTCTGCTGGAGGCTGTGCAGCCGGGCGGATATGTCGCGAGTCGCACTCCACAGGCACACTCACGTTTCCATTTCGGTGGTCTGTTCGACCTCGATCTGGCACCGGTGGTCGAGGAGTTCCCCGCGATCGTTGGTAGTCCGCAGGCGTTCGCGGAGGCCGTCTTCGCCGATCGCGCGCTCGTGCTCGGTGCCACGGTGCTGCGGGGCGCCGAGGTGACGGACGTCTGCGAAGCACCGGGGCATGTCGCAGTGACGATCCGCCGGCCCGACGGCCGGCCCGCGGCCCTGCGGGCGAGTTGGCTTGTCGGCTGCGACGGGGCTCGCAGCGTGACGCGGGCGAAGTCCGGGATCGCTTTCACCGGAACACCGCCCACCATGTCGTGTCTCATGGGCGAGGTCCGCCTGCCCGACCCGCGGTCCATCGCCTCCGGCTGGCGGCGGACCGCCCGTGGCTGGACCATTGCCTGGGTTGATCCGGGTGGCCACAGCCGCATCGGGACATACGACTTCCGGGGTTCGCATCCGGACCGCGCCGCGCCTGTGACCTTCGAGGAGTTCCGGTCGGAGGTCGAGCGCATCACCGGCCAGGCCGTACCGATGCGCGCTCCTCGGCACCTTTCGCGGTTCAGTGACGCGGCATTCCAGGCCGAGCGGTACCGGTCGGGGCGTGTTCTGCTGGCGGGGGATGCGGCCCATGTGCACTTTCCCGCCGGGGGGCAGGGGCTCAATACCGGCCTCCAGGACGCGCTGAACCTGGGATGGAAGCTGGCCGCATGCGTCCGGGGCCATGCCCCGGATGGGCTGCTCGACAGCTACCACAGTGAGCGGCACCCGGTCGGGGAACGTGTGCTCGCCAATGTGAGCGTGCAGGTCGCACTGATGAACCCGGACCCGTCCAGCGATGGGCTGCGCCGTCTGTTCTCCGACCTCCTCAGGTTGGACCAGGCCAACGCCTATCTGGCCGGCATGGTCAGCGGGACGGACATCGTCTACGACTGCGGGCGGCCCGATGATCCCCTCGCCGGGCGGTTTGTCCCGGAGACACGGCTGCGGACGTCGGGAGGCTCGGTGAGTCTGGCGGCCCTGCTGCACGCGGGGCGACCGGTGTTGCTGGACCTCGCCGACCGGGCGGATCTGCGACACGCCGCCGCGCCGTGGGCGGACCGGGTGGACGTCGTGCCGGCCCGGGCGCAGGAGCGGCTCACCGCCGAGGCGTTGCTGCTGCGTCCGGACGGCTACGCGGCCTGGGGTGCGATGGGCGGGGCACGCGACGTCGAGGACCTGAGTGTGGCACTGGGACGCTGGTTCGGTGATCCCGGCGAGGTGGGTCTGCCAGGTTGACGGTCAGCAGGCGGCAGGTGCGGGTCGCCTCCCGGCTGGTCCGATGCTCTGCGACGAGGAGAGGGTCAGTCCAGCGAGGCCAGGGCGAGTCGGGCGGCGGCCTGAAGCCGTTCCGCATCCGGCGCCGCCCGCGCTACGACACGGACGCCCTGCATCACCACGAGCAGGAAGTTGGCGATCTCATGCGCGTCCTTGTCAGCCGCCAGCTCGCCCTGAGCCTGGGCCCGCAGCAGGGAGGACAACAGCGCCGTCTCCACCACGCTCCAGCTGACGGCCACCTGGCGGGCGACCTCGGGGTCCCGTGGGGCGAGCTCGATGGCGGCGTTCACTATGAGGCAGCCTCGCCGGTCCGGGTCGGCGAGGGCCTCGCTGACCCAGCTCTGGACGAACGCGCGTACTGCCGACAGCGCGGGCCCGGGCTGGGCGAGGGCAGTGACGAAGCCTGCCTCGCTACCGCGCAGGTAGCGCCGCATGGCGGCCAGGTACAGATCGTGTTTGCTACCGAACGTACCGTAAAGGCTGGCTCGGCCGATCCCTAGATGCTCGACGAGGTCCGCCATGGAGGTGGCCTCGAAGCCCCGTTCCCAGAACAGGTCCATCGCACGCTCGAGCATCACGTCGGGATCGAATTCCTTGGTCCTGCCCATGCTCTCGAGGCTAACAAGACCGGGCAATCAAGAAAAGGCCGCTGCGATGGGGGCGGGGACTGGTTTGTTCGGTCGTCTGCGATCGGGTTGCCTGGGCGTGGCGCTGGGCGGCCGTGACGTGGGCCCTCGCCGACGCGGGCCCTCGCCTGCGCGAGGCTGGGCTGATCAGCGCCCTGGCAGGCGGATGGACTGGCTGTGCCGGAAGAAGTCGCGCGGATCCCAGGCCGCCTTCACCCGTTGCAGGCGCGGATAGTTCTCGCCGTAGTACAGCGTGGTCCAGGGCACTCCCGACCGGTTGCGACGTGGATCGCTGAGATCGATGTCGGGATAGTTGACGTAGCAGCCGTCGGTGACCTCGCCGGATACCGGTACGCCGCCGGTGTCGGCGTACACCGCTTCGTAGATCTCCCGCAGCCAGGCGATGTTGGCGGCATCCGCGCCAGCCGAGTGCCAGTACGTCTGGTAAAGGAGCTTGAACGCCGAGTCACGGTGTACCGAGGAGGTGGCGGTCCGCGATGGTGCGTTCACCGCCGCGCCATAGGAGCTCAGCAGCACCATGGCGGAAGGGTTGGCGAAGTCGGTGCGGGTCAGATGACGGTAGATGGTGGCGATCTGCCGCTCGGGCATCGAGCGGCGCAGGTAGGCCGACTTGTGGTCGCCGCGAAGTGTCGGATCGACCAGCACCTGGTTGGTGACACCGAGGTAACGCGTCGCCTGCAGCCAGGGAAGCCGCTGCGGCGTGCTGAACTCGGGCATCGGCCCGTGTTCCCCCATGGCGCTGGTGACCGGCCCCCGAGGTACGCCCACCCCGTCCGAGACAGCGCGCAGGAAGTCGTCGAGCAGTCCCTCCGCGCCCGGCACGGTCGCGTCCATCTGGGTGAGCAGGCCGATCTGGCCGTTCGACCGGTGGTTGAGGCTCAGGTTGGCAGCAAGCCCGTCGTACGGACCACCGGCGGTGGTATGGGCTTCGTGCCAGTCGCCATAGTTGCGGACCAGACGGGTGAAGGCCTGCTCGGTCACAGCCTCCCAGGGCCAGGAGACCGCGCTGAGCAGCACCTCGGCCGGGGGCCTGGGTAGCTGCGCGCCGGGGGCACGGCCCGAGGTGCCGCGGGAGCGGAACCAGTACCGTGTGACCACGCCGAAGTTGCCGCCGCCGCCCCCGGTGTGGGCCCACCACAGCTCGTGGTTGGGGTCGCCGTCGTCGCTGGTGGCTATCACCGTGCGTGCCCTGCCGTGCGTGTCGACCACGACGACCTCGACGGCGTGCAGATGGTCCACGATCAGACCGTGCCGGCGGCAGAGCATGCCCCAGCCTCCGCCGCTGACGTGCCCCCCGACACCGACTGAATAGCAGACACCACCGGGGACCACGACCCCCCACACCCTGTACAACCGCTCGTAGACGTCCATGAGGATGGCGCCGGCCTCCACCTCGAAGGCCGAGCGTTCCGGGTCGTAGCGCACCCCGGTCATTTCGGAGAGATCGATGACGGTCTCGACCTCGCTGTTGAAGACGAAGTCCTCGTAACAGTGGCCGCCACCGCGCACGGTCACCCGGCTGCGCGCATCGACCGCCTGCTGGACGGCGTTGCGCACCTGGTCCGTTGTGGCGACCAGACGGACGGCACCAGGTCGCGCGGTCCAGCGTTGGTTCATGCCGCGTACCAGGTCGGGGTAGCGGGCATCGCCTGGGCGCACGGACACCTCAGTAAACGGGCTCACGTCCACCGAAGCCGTGGCCCCGGTCGTCCCGGTGACCGCGGCGGCCACGCCCGGCACAGTGGCCGCGGCGAGCGCGGCGCCGCCGGTCACGATGCGGCGGCGCGACCAGCCGTTGGCCGGGCCCTCCTGCCGGTCTCCTGCGCCCGGAGTGGTGGCTGGGGTCATGGTCATGCCGCCTGAATCGACAGAGAGTGGGTGAAGAGGTTCTTCGGGTCCCATTGGGCCTTCGCAGTCCGCAGCTTCGGATAGCCAGCCTTGAAGTACAGCTCGTGCCAGGGGATTCCGGAGGTGTTGTGGACCGGGTCGGCGAGATCCGCGTCGGCGTAGTTGATGAAGCAGCCGTCGGTGTCGGGGCCGGGAGCGGGGACTCCGCCGGTCGCCGCGTACACGTCGCGGTACAGGGAGCGCACCCAGTTCAGGTGTACCGCGTCCTCGGCGGGATCAGTCCAGAAACTCACGTAATGGAGCTTGAGAACCGAGTCGCGTTGTGGCACCGCGGTATCCGCGGTGGGCACGGTGTTGATTCGGCCGCCGTAGGAAGTGATCATTACGAGTGAGGCGGGATGCGCATAGTCGGTCCGCGTCATGTGCCGGTAGAACGCCCGGAGGTTGGCGTCGCTGAAGCCGCGTTTCATGTACGCCGACTTGCCTTTGAACCGTGTCGTGGTGTCGGTGCCGGTGAAGCCAGGCCACTGGGTGGCCGCGTGCAGCCAGGAGATCGTGCGGCGTTCGTCGACGCGGTAGCGGACCCCCGTCCCCTCGTTGACGGCGGCGAGATAGGAGTCGAGCAGAGCGCCGGCCCGCGGCACCGACGCGTCGATCTGCGTCGTCATCGAGAAGGAGCCGGCGGCCGCGTGTTGGGGCTTGAGCTGGCTGAACAGCGTGGCATACGGCGAGTCGGGCGAGCTGTTGGCCTCGTACCACCTGCCGAAGTTGCGCAGGATGCGGCTGAAGGCCGCCTCGTCCAGGTCACTCCACGACCAGGTGACGGTCGCGACGATGACCTCCGACGGAGGCCGGGGTAGTTGGTCGGCCGGGCTGGTGCCGGTGACGCCCGGCGACCGGAACAGGTATCGGGTGACAACGCCGAAGTTGCCTCCGCCACCACCGGTGTGCGCCCACCACAGGGCTCGGTTCGGGTCGTCACGCTCCCGGGTGGCGACAACTGCGGACGCCCGGCCGGCTCGGTCCACGACCACCACCTCCACACCCCACAGGTGGTCGACGATCAGACCGTGGCGCCGTGACAACGGTCCGTATCCACCACCCGCGATGTGGCCGCCGGCGCCGACAGTCGGGCAGCTTCCTCCGGGCAGGGCGACGCCCCACTGCCGGTACAGCGTCCGGTAGATGTCGCCGAGGCGGGCACCGGGCTCGACGGTGAACACCCGACGGGCCTCGTCGAAGCCGACCCTGTTCAGCCCGGAGAGGTCGAGGACGGTGCGGACCCGCCGGTTCGAGACGAAGTCCTCGTAACAGTGACCGCCGCTGCGGACCGCGAAGGCGGTGCCGCTGTCGACGGCGCGCTGGACCGCGGCCTGGGCCTGGTCTGCGCTGCTGATCAGCTGGATGGTCTCCGGAGAACCCACCCAGCGTTGGTTACTGCCCCAGTTCAGGTCCGGGAACTGGCGATCGCCGGGCCTGATCACCACCGGGGCGCTCCCGGGGGCCGGGGCCGCGGCGGCCGCTGCCGCGCGGGTCGTGGCGGCAGGCAGAACTGCCACCCCGCCACCAGCGAGCGCGACACCTCGGAGAAAGGCGCGACGGGAGTCGCCTGGCATCGTGGGGTACTCCCTCTTCGGGTTTCAGATGATCATGCTGGGGCGGGTGTGCCGGCGATCAGCGGGTGCAGCGCTGGACGAGGCCATCGACGATGAATCGAAGGGCGTCCGAGAAGTAGCGCGCCGTCTCGTGGCGGAAGTAGCGGGTCTGCTCCGCCTTCTCCACCCCGGCCGGGCTGAGGGTGACGCGGAGGCTCAGGGTGGGATGGCCGTCGTCGTCCCGGCCGAGCTCGTTGACGATCTCGGCGATGCACGGGTCGTTGAGTGGCCGGAAGATCACTCGCCTGTGATCCTCGAAGGTCACACGCTCCCGCACCTGCTCCGTGTCGCGGACGGTGATCTCCCGGAGGAAGCCGTCCGGGTAGCGTTCCAGAACGCGGCAGGCAGTCACCGCGGGCACGTAGGGGCTCGGGTGCTCCGACTTGTGCAGCAGCCCTTCCCAGACCTGGTCGGCGTCCGGCCTGAACGGGTCGTCACCCGGGCCGGCGATGGCGAGTGTCCAACTGAGCGTGGCCATGTGGCCCTGCCTTCCTGCTCTCCCAGTGACGCCAGGAGTCTTTCGCGGCCGGCGGCGCCGGCACATCGCATGAATGTGCGATGCCGGCGATCCGCCCGCCAGGCAGGATGCGGGCGGATGGGCATCCTTGTCGCGCCGGGACCGCGTGGCTCTCTAGACCGATCGTTATAGATCGTGGTAGCTTGCGATCACCATCACCCCAGGGAGACCGCGCTACCTCACGGCCCCATAGTGGAATGGGTGGTCTCCTATGGAAACCCTCACCGCGGACGCCTCATCCGACACGGCTCCACCGAGTGGCCTGCGACCCAGGCTGTGCTTCGCGATCCTCGGCGCCGTTCAGATCGTCCTGATCGCGACGATCACCGTCATCACCGTGGCGCTCCCGGCGATCCAGCACGATCTGCGCCTGAGCGACACCGACCTGGTGTTCGCCACCTCCGCCTACAGTCTGTCGTTCGGCGGGCTGCTGGTCCTCGGCGGACGACTGGCCGATCTTCTCGGCCACCGAGCGGTGTTCGTCGCAGGAGTGATCGCCTTCGGCGCCGCCTCGCTCGTCGCCGCGACCGCCACCACGCTGTGGGTCCTGGCGGCCGCGCGCTTCGCGCAGGGCGGCGGTGCCGCCCTCGCCGCCCCGTCCGCCATGGCACTGCTCAGCTCCGTCTTCCCGGACCAGGCCCGCCGGACTCGGGCCCTGGCGGTCTGGGGTGTGCTCGCGAGCATCGGGGCGAGCTCGGGCACCGTCCTCTCCGGGGTGATCCTCTCCTGGGTGCACTGGCGCTGGGTGTTCGTCGCCCCGGCCATCGTCTCCGCGGTGATCGTGCTCTGCGCGCCATTGCTGCCGGCCGGCCAGAAACGCCAGGCCAGCCGGCTGGACGTGCGCGGTGCCCTGCTCATCACCGCCGGGCTGACCTCGTTCATCTTCGGTCTCGGCGAACGGGAGTGGCTCTGGATCGGCATCGGCGCAGCCATGCTCTCCGTGTTCGCGGTGACCCAGGCGCGGTCACCCCACCCGCTCGTTCCCCCCGCGCTGCTGGCATCGGCCCAGCGCCTGACGGCCCTGCTCGCCATCTGTCTGACTGCCGCCGCGATGGCTTCCTACTTCTTCATCCTGGCGTTGTTCTTCCAACGGACGCTGGGCTATTCGCCACTGCGTACCTCGGCGGCGTTCATCCCACCCGTTCTCGCGGTGCTGTTCACCGCGGCGACCGGCGGCTGGGCCGCGCGCCGGTGGGGGACGGACACCCTGACAGCCGTCGGGCTTGCCCTCGCGGCTGTCGGGATGGGACTGCTGAGTCGGCTGGAGGAGACCTCCTCCTACGCGGGTCTGCTGGCAGCCGGCATGACGCTCATGCCGGTCGGCGCGGGCTTCGCCTTCTCCGGCGCAACGGTCTGGGCTGTGTCGGGGACATCGGCACGGCAGGCAGGCCTGGCGGGAGGCATTGTGAACACCGCCATGGAGATCGGCCCGCCCCTCGGGCTCGCAGTTCTCGTACCGCTGGCCACCGCGCATGCAGCCGGAACCGGCGGCGGTGCCAGCGCTCGTGGATACGGCTTTGCCTTCGGCATCGCGGCGATCACACTGCTCGTCACCTCCGGGCTTGTCCTGCTTCAGCGCAGGACCGTCACAGCAGGCATCAGCTTACCCAGCTGAATCCATCAGCGCTGAATCCCATCGGCCTGCATCCTGTCTCACCACCGCCTTGTCTGATCTATTTCTGTCAGCCCTACCGAGAAGGAGTCACGTCATGGTCGCACGTTTCACGGGCAAGGTTGTTCTTGTCACCGGTGCCGGTGGGGTACTGGGCCGGACCACCGCCCTGTCATTCGCGAACGAGGGTGCGACCGTCGCTGTCGCCGACGTCAACGAGAGCTCCGCGAAGGAGACCGTCAGGCTGATTGAGGCTGGCGGCGGGAACGCCTCCGGCATCGTCGTCGATGTCACCAGCTCCGAGAGCGTGAAGGCCATGGTTGACACGGTTGTCGCCCGCCACGGTCGCCTGGATGTCGCGTTCAACAACGCCGGAATTCTCGATGGTGGGACACCGGTCGGTGAGCACGACGAGGACGTGTGGAACCGCGTCCTCGCGGTCAATCTGACCGGCATCTTCCTAGCCCTGAAGTACGAGACCGCACACCTCGCCGCCAACGGCGGTGGCACCATCGTCAACACCGCCTCCAACCTGGGCGCCCACTGGCGCCTGGCCGGCATGAGCGCCTACTCGACCTCCAAGGCGGGAGTCAGCTTCCTGACCCGTACCGCCGCGCGCGAGTACATCGGGCGCGGGGTGCGTATCAACTCGATCAGCCCCGGCCCGATCGACACCCCGATGTCCTATCTCCCAGGCGAGAGCCGTGAGCAGCGCGACACCCGCCTCGCGCCCACCGTGCCGCTCGGCCGGGTTGCCGACCCGCAGGAAATCGCCAACGCCGTGCTGTGGCTGGCCTCCGAAGAATCGAGCTACGTCGTCGGTCATGACCACGTGATCGACGGTGGCGCCACCGCCTGAACGGCCGGTCGGCATCTGTGCCGACCCCATCTAGTACTTCAGCCGGACTTTAGTGATCATTTTGATCTGATGGGTCATGGTTGAGATGCGACGTTGAGGTGGAGCCGGTCCAGGCACGCAAGAGGCCACCGGTGATCATCGAGGTTTGTGACGACTCTCGAAGATC
>NZ_JBFLUG010000065.1:0-44440 GCF_041008525.1 Parafrankia sp. FMc2
CTACAACCGGCAGCGGATACACTCCGCAATCGGTTACCTCACCCCCATCGAGTTCGAGGAAGAATTTGACGGACGAGACCTCCGTGCGGCATAGTTAGGCTTGTCTACAAAAGCGGGAACGCTCCAGTACGCCGAACTGGCCGTCATCGCCGAGCTACTCGACGCCGTCCCCTCCGGCACCGGTATCGATCATGCGGGGCTGCTGCGCATCCGCGCCACACATCTTCTCCGCCGCGCCATACCCCGCCTACAAGAAGGCACCGTCACGAGGCCAGGACAGACATGACCCGGCGCAACGGCCATGCTCGGGAACAGCTCCGCTGGGCAGCGTTCCGGGCCTGCGCTGGGGCCGAGCATCTGCCCCCAATGCCTGCGTGCGGTGGTGGACAGCTCTGGACCCCCAGAGCTCGCCAGAACTGGCCCACGAGAAATCTCATCGCCACTGTGCCGGGAGGTGAAGCTGTCTCGCACCCGGCGGAGACCTGCAGGCAAGTCTCGCTATTCAGCGGAGGATCCCACATCAGCCAGAAGATGATCTGACGGTGATCTGACAGAAGTTGCGTATGCAACTTCTGTCAGATCACCGTCAGATCTCTACGGCCCTGGTCTACCTGCCCCATGACTGCTCTCCAGACAGCCGCCGCAACCCACGATGACTCGGTCGTCCCAAGCTTGCCCGGTCCGGCGAGCTCAACCTGCACGCCGAGCCCGCGAAGATCGAATGTTCCACTCGGAGGCCAGGAAGATCGCCGAGCAGGAGCATCACCCGGAGGACCGGTCCACCGCCTCTCCTTGTCCGCCCTGGAGCGTTCGCCGGCCTTGAAACCGGCCGGCGATCCGAGGCACAGCAGGGTCGCTCCAATACTGGCCGTCTTGCGGCTGAGCGCCTGAGACTTCGCCTGACGGCGCGTTGCGGGGCAGCCTCGAACGCAGCGATCCGGACGGATGAGGCAAGGTCGGTCGCCGACAGTCGCTCATCCATCGAATCCGGACGACAGATAGGGCGGGCCACAGTTGGGCGCCGTCGCGGTGGGGGCGCGGCGGGAAGCATCAGCTGTTACGCGTGACCTCCGGGCCCGCGATCCGCTTGAGCAGTGGCAGGGTCGAGGTGATGATCCCCCAGGGCTCTTGCATGATCGCGGTTTGGCGGGGATGGGTGTTCCGTCCGTTTCGGGTGATCGGTGCCGGTGGAGGGGTCGTTGCGCCGGTGTGAGGGCACAGCTGGGCCACGTGTCGCGGGTGAAGGGGGCAGGCACGCCGCCAGTCCGTCGAGCCGTCTGAGCCAGTGGCGGTCTCGCGATTCCGACGCACGAGCACGCCCGATCCCCTGGATGTCGTCGAGCAGTCGCCGCGCACGGTCACCGCCGCTCAAGACCGCGGCGGACGGACGGCGCGGATGGCTTGGACGACCAACCGGGCTTGAACCAGCTGTCGAGGCCCCGATCAGGATCTTCCCCCGATACTCAATCTCACGCCACCGATCGCGAACCGCATTCGACCTGGCCAAGGGCATGATCAGAAGTGTGGGCAAATGCTGTCTGTGCGAGTTCTGTCGATCCGAGGAAATTTAGGTTAGGTTACCCTACACTGACGGTATGGATGGTCAGCGCGGTGAGGCGAGGCGTGCGTCGGCTGCAGGTGGCGTGCCGTCCGATGTGCGGGTGGGTGGTGAGAAGCGGCTGCCGCTGTCGTTTGCTCAGCGGGGGAACTGGGCGGCGCAGCGGTTGTTTCCTGGTTCCGCCGGTTTCTGTGTATGTGATCTGGTGTGGTTTGACAGGGATATCGATGCGGAGGCATTCGCGGATGCGGTGAGCGGGGCGTTCGCGGAGACGGAGGCGTTGCGGGCGGTCGTCGTCGTTGATGATGACGGGGTTCCTTCGCAGGTGGTGGGTGAGGCGTTGTCGCTGCGGACGGTGGTCCCCGGGGAGTTGTTCACCGACGAGGAGGTCCGGTCTGTGGTGCGGGCCGGGGTGGGTGCACGGGAGTTCCCGGCGGGTGCGGATGTGACGTCGTCGACGTTGTTCAGGAGGGCTGCTGGGGGGTGGGTGTGGTCATTCACGACAAACAATCTTCTGCTTGACGGGTACAGCATGTCGTTGTATATCCGCCGGGTTGCGGAAATTTACTCGGCTGCGGTCGATGGAACGCCCGCGCCGGCGAGGTGGTTCGGTCGCCTGGAGGATCTCGTCGCGGGTTCGGCGTCGACACCGGGTGGGTCCGCTGTTGTCGGTCACTGGCGTGATGTTCTTGCTGTCGACGTGTTCTCCGAGCCGGCAGGTGGCATGCCTGCTGATCTGTTCTCGTTCTCGTACCGGCCTGTTCCGGTGGTGCTTCCACCCGACGCTGACGATCATCTGCGGCTGCTGGCGCGGCAGATGAGGAGCACGTGGACGGATGCCGTGATCACCGCGTGGGGACTGTACACGGCTCTGGCTGGGGGCCGGGACTGTCTGGCCGTGCGGGTGCCGTCGATGATGCGGGGGGCGGCGGAGTCGTTGCGGGTGCCGGGTGCGGTCGCCCGCGCGTTGCCGGTCGTGACCGTTCTGCGTCCGAGTGCCAGCTTCGCCGAGGTGCTGTCGGTGGTGGGGTCACAGGTCCGGGATCTGAAGGACAACTCCGCGATCGAGGACCACCAGCTTGCCCGTCTGTGGACGGGGGGAGAGCGCTCCTATCTGGCGCTGCCGTCGGTGAACATCAAGATTTTCAGGTCGGCGCCGGTCTTCGGGACGGTCCCGGGGGTCACGGAGCTGATCAATCCGGGTCCGACGGGTGCGTTGGACCTTTCGGTCTACGGCAGCCCCGGGCGGGGTTTGCGGATGAATGTCTCCGGCCGTTCGCCGCTGGTGCCGGAAGACGCGGCCGACCGGCACGCAGCCGCGTTCGGGCTGTTCCTCGGCCATCTCCTAAGTGGTCCTGCGGACAGGACACTCCATGACCTCGCCGAACTCACGACCACGCCCTCCTCAGTCATTTCCTCCTCGACTGATGTCGTGTCGGTTGAGGCGGTGTCGACTGAGGCGGTGTCTGTGGGTGTGGAGATGGCGGCTCCCGCGCTGACGGTGGACGGGCTGGTTCGGGATCAGGTGGTGCGTTCTCCTGGTGCGGTTGCGGTGGTGGATGACACGGGTGGTGGGGAGTGGGGGTATGCGGGCTTTGACGCGCGGGTGAACGCTTTGGCTCATCTGCTGGCCGAGGGGGGTGTGGTGGTAGGTGGCCGGGTAGCGGTGGCTTTGCCGCGTTCGGCGGATCTGGTGGTTGCTCTCGCCGCTGTTCTCCGTGCCGGCGCCGCGTATGTTCCCCTCGATCCGAGGTATCCGGCTGAGCGCATGACAGCGATCCTGGCGGACAGCGCCGCCCGGGTGGTGGTCACTGACGCTGCGACGGCGGCGGCCCATGCTGGTGTTTTCACGGCCGTGAACGTGGCCACTGTCGTCCTCGACGAGGATGCTGTTCGTGGCCGGCTGGAACACGGCACTTCCGACGGGCCCGCGCTGTCACGTCCTGTCACACCCGAGGACACCGCCTATGTGATTTTCACGTCTGGTACCACCGGTCGACCTAAAGGTGTCGCGGTGTCTCATGCGGCCGTGGTGAACCGGCTGCTCTGGGGGCGGGAAGCGCTCGGGTTCTCGCCGGCCGATCGGGTGCTGCTGAAAACACCGTTCACATTCGACGTATCGGTACCGGAGTTCTTCCTCCCCCTGATCGTCGGTGGGGTGATCGTGGTCGCCCGTGACGGCTCGCACGGCGATCCGGATTATATCGCCGGTGTGCTGCGCAGACAGCGGATCACGAGCGTGCATTTCGTCCCGTCGATGCTGCAGGCGTTCCTCGACTCGGGAGCAGAGACCGGGTCGTTCCCGGACGTGCGGCTGGTGTCGTTCACCGGAGAGGCGCTACCGGTGGCGGCGGCCCTCGGGGCCCGAGAGGTGTTCGACCGGGCGGAGCTGTTCAACCTGTACGGGCCGACCGAAGCGGCGGTCGAGATCGCCAGCTACGGCATCACCCAGCTGCATGCAGATGCGGGCTCGACACCGATCGGCCGGCCGGTGTTCAACTCCTACGTGCGGGTGCTGGACGGATGGCTGCGCCCGGTACCAGCCGGGGTGACGGGTGAGCTGTACCTGGGTGGCGTGCAGCTCGCGGACGGCTATGCGGGCCGAGCGGGGCTCACAGCCGAGAGGTTCGTCGCCGACCCTCACGGCGCCCCCGACACACGGCTGTACCGGACGGGGGACCTGGCCCGGTGGAACGGCCACGGCGAGCTGGAGTACCTCGGCCGGACCGACGACCAGGTCAAGGTACGCGGGTTCCGGATCGAACTCGACGAGATCCGCACCGCCCTCGAACGCCATCCCACCGTCTCAGGTGCCGCAGTCACCGCGCTCGATCACCCCGCCGGCGGGAAGTACCTCGCCGCCTACATCACCACCAGCCCGACCGCCCCATCAGCGCCGGTGGACCAGGCGGCGCTGGCCGAGGTGCTGCGGGACCACACCACCACACTCCTACCGGAGTACATGGTCCCCACGTCGTTCACCCACCTCGACGCACTCCCCACCGCCCCCAGCGGAAAACTCGACCGGAAAGCACTACCCACCCCGGACCTTACCGCCGGATCCGGTGGCGGCCGGGCACCCGAGACCAACACCGAGCTGTCCCTCGCCGCTGTTTTCCGCGACGTCCTCGCACTCCCCGACGGCACACCCCTGTCAGCCGACGACGACTTCTTCCGACTCGGCGGTGACAGCATCCTCGCGATACGCCTTGTTGCGCGCGCGTCAAAACGGCAGCACGCTTTCACCCTGCGGGACGTCTTCGAGCAGCGAACCGTCGCCAAGCTGTCCAAAAAGATCACCCAAGAAGTCGAGGCCAAGGCGATGCCAGCAAGCAACGTCGCCGTGCCCGCCTCGCCTACTCTCGAGAGACTACGTGAGTCGCGCGACGATCCGAACTCATGGGTCCTGACCGAAACCGCCGTTCTCCCCATCCGGCTATCGCACGACGCGATACTGGCCGCCTACACTTCTCTCGTTCAAGCTCATGACCTGCTTCGCTTGTCGGTTCAGACGGTGAGCCGTCGGCTGTGGCTCACCTGGGCAAACCCTATGACAACTGTCGCGCCGACTGTCTCCAGACTGCATCTCGCAGACGCCCCGCCCGCCACGAAGCTGACAGATCTTCGGGCGATGGCCAGCCAGCTGATCGATATCACCGATGCACGGCCGTCGGGCCTCGCCTACGCAAGCACCTCGACGCAGACCTACATTGCGCTTGCGGTACATGCTGCCGCGGCCGATCGATACACCGTGCACCAGCTGCTGAAGGCCCTCCGGCCGCTCATTGATGCAAACGCCAGCAAGAGCAGTCCATCAGCACCATCCGTCGCAGCGACCTTGAGTGAAGTCGCCGATATCGCCGCGGCACTCGAAACGGATCAGATCGCGAACCAGGTCGCGGTGATCGAGCGCACGGGTTCACTCGACGAGACACTGTACTCGGCTGGCCGAGCTCGGGTAATACACTGGTACGGCACTCGCACCGACGCCACCGCCCGTGAGACCATCCGACGAACACTGCACGCGACAGGGTACGGATCAAGACTCGGCGGTGCCGTAGATCACGAATCTCCGCTTCTGCCAGCTGCCGACCTGCGGCCGCTTGGCCCGATGACGGCAACCGTTCCCGTGCCTATCGAGCAGAAAAACTGGCAGCAAAGTCCTGGGGTCGCATTGGCACGCTACGGCAGCGGCTCGGGCAGGCGTCGCCTGGCCGGCGTACCGATCGCGCCGATACTTGTCAGCCGATCCTATTCCGCCAATGCAGAATCCTTGGCAATCGAACCGACCGAGGCGGCGTACCGCGCGGTGATCCGATACCGGGTGCAAGCCGACAGCACCGTGCTGACAGTCATCGGGCTCACCCAGGCCGTGACACTGGCATTCGAGAACGCGCTGAGCAAAGTCGACGACAGCACCGATCGGTGATTCTGGCGCCCACAGTCCACCTCGATCGTCGCGCCGACCGCGCACCAGATCTGCTTCGCTGCGTGAGCGCGGCAGGGGCAGGTTCTCCAGGCCGGTGTTCCTGCCGTGGCGGATCCGGTCATCGCAGCCGCCGCAGTGGCGGATCAGCAGGGCGGCAAGCTGGTCTCGGCGGCGGCTCACCGCGGACGCAGCAATCCCTTGCCCGTCGACGTCAGTGACACGTGGCCCGGCGCCGGGATGCGGGCGATCGCGGCGGACGACGACCTCCACACCCAGCGGCCAGTCGGACAGGTCGAGCAGCCCGGCCCGTCCGCCGCTACGACTGGAGTATCAGGTAATGGAGGCGGCGTCGTGCAGGCTGTCAAACAGGGCCGCGCGGCGCATGTAGGCGCGCGCGCTGTCGAGGTTCTCGGCCGTGCCGCGCAGCTGGTCGAGGTTCTGTCGGCGCACGGCGGGGTCGCGTTCCTCCAGCAGTCGCTTGTTGGCGATCGTCTGGGCCTGTACATAGTTCAGCGCGGCGTGCCGGCGCTGGCGGCTGTAGAGATCGAGCAGCTCGTCGCCGGCCTGACCATGGATCACCTGGGGAAGCTTCTCCGCGAGGTTGATGGCATCATGGATACCACCGTTCATGCCCATGCCGCCGATCGGGTTGTTGACGTGCGCACTGTCTCCGGCGAGCAGTACGCGGCCTTTATGCAAGGTCGCGGCGACGCGTTGATTGACCCGGTAGACCCGGGCGTACTCGACGTCGTAGGGATCCGTCTTGGGGAAGAACTTCTGCAGCCGCTGTTCGACCCGAGCTGCCGACAGCGCGGTGGTGTCGTCTTCGCCCTGGCCGATCGGCAGGATCAGCCGCCAGAGCCCGTCGGGCGTCTCTCCACGCACCTTGAACAGGTTGGCCCACTCGTCAGGGTCGGAGAAGTAGTTCCGCAGCGACAGATTCGACTTCACGCTCTTGAAATCGAACTCGGTCGCGATCTTGATGAACCGTTCCGGATAGGTGAACCCTTCGAACTCGATGCCGGCGAGCTTGCGCACCGTTGACCGGCCGCCGTCACAGCCGATGACATAGGCCGCCGCCATGCGCTCCGTGCCCGCGGGCGAGATGTACTCCACCTCGATGCCGTTCGCGACCGCGGTGAGACCGGTGAGGGCGTGGGAGAACCGCATGTCGAAGTCGGCTCCGTCGGCGTACTCCGCAGCGATCGAGGCGGTCAGCTTGTACTGCTCGTACTGCAGTACATAGGGAAACCTGATCTCATCCCTCAGCCGGGCGAGATCGAACTCCGCCACCAGCTCACCGGTCGGCCGGTCGTGGAAGCGATAGGTGCTCGAGACCAGGCTGTGCAGCGTGATCTTCTCGACGATGCCCAGTTCGTCGAGCATCTCCAGCGTGCTCGGATGAATGGTCGCGGCGCGCTGGTCCTGCACCGGTACCGGCTCCGACTCAAGCACGGTGACCGGAATGCCCTGCCGGTTGAGTGCCAGTGCGCACACCATTCCGACCGGTCCAGCTCCGACGATGACGACCCGGGTCCTGCGCTGCGATGAGATCATGGCTCAGGCGAGCGATCCGGCGCGTCGCCCGACCACCATGCCCGCGATCAGACCGGCACCCGTCGGGTAGTTCCCGCTGAAGAGGCCGCCGAGCGCCTCACCGCAGGCGAAGAGCCCGGGGATGGGTGCACCCGACGGATCGAGAACCCGGCCGTCGACGTCGCCGCGGAGCCCGCCGAAAGTGAAGCTGATCCCACACGTCACCTGATACGCGTAGTAGGGCGGCGCCTCGATCGCTGACGCCCAGTTGCTCTTGATCGGCTCCACCATCGCTCGGCGACCGTCCTTGATCGTCGGATCGAGCGGGCGGCTGGTGTCGATCGACGAATTGAAATCGCGAACGGTCTCCACGAACGCCTCGACGTCGACGTCCATGGCCACGGCAAGATCTTTTAGGGTGTTGGAGACGACCGGGTCGATCCCAGGCATTTCATACTCGTACCCGTCGAGCATCGAACGCGAGTTCGCATCGAAGACCTGAAACGCCACCGAGCCGGGCTGCTCCAGTATCACCTTGCCGTACTTCGCGTAGGTGTAGTTGCGAAAGTCCGCACCCTCGTCGAGGAATCGTCGACCCCGCCTGTCGACAATAATGCCGAATGGGTAGCCGTACCGGCTGAGTCGGTTCGTCAGCATACGATTGCTCTCGTTCTCGGGATATGAGGCGTCCCAGGGCACGCTGTGACATGTGGACCAGTCGCCGCCACGATCCGCACCGATCTCCAGGGCCGCACCGATCAGGTCACCGGTGTTGTACGGCGTGCCCCGAACCTTCGCGTGCTGCCAGCCGTCTCCCAGGTAGCGCTGCCGCCACTGCGCGTTCGCCTCGAAACCACCGCTGGCGATCACCACCGACTCCGCCGTGATCTCCTGATCGCCCGCACGAACGCCGACGACCGAGTCGCCGTCGGTCAGCAGCCCCGTGACCGGGCAACCGTAACGCGTCTCGACCCCGAGTCCTGAGGCGATGCGCTCGTGGTCGGACATCAGCCCGGGGCCCGCATCGACGTTACACACGTGCGTTCCGCCCCAGAACACGAAGGTTCCATCGGCGTTCTGGTGAGCCTGCCGCTCGTACATCAGCCGGTATCGCACCCCCAGCTCGTGCAGCCAGCGGACCGCGTCGCGCGAACCTTCGACGACGGCCGCGGCAAGTTCCCTGTCGCCGCGGCCCTGCGTGATCCGGTCCAGGTCGGCCAGGAACTCCGCGGCCAGGTACGGCGGAACCTCGGTACGCCCGTGGCGCTCGTCAGCCTCAAGTATCCCGAGCAGATCGTCGAACCCGGCGTGCACCATCCGGGTCGCGCCGAGCGTGTAGTAGCTGTTTCCCCCGGCCTGGGCCCGCGGCGCTTTCTCCAACAGCACCACGCGGCGCCCGCGTTCGGCTGCCGCGTGAGCCGCACAGTACCCGGCGTTACCCCCGCCGACCACAACAACATCCGCGCTGCGCATGACCACCTCGTCGTCGTATCCGACCCCCGAGAACACCTCGCGTCGAGCGATTCCGCCCGACGCGTGCCTACTTCTGCTCGCGCTGCAGCCGCTTGCTGACCTTGCCGACAGCGGTGTACGGGAACTCGTCGACCACCTCCACGAAATCGGGCAGCTTGAACGTCGCGAGGCCCCGTTCCTGGAGGAACCGACGCAGCTTGCTCAGGGTGAGGTCGGCCGCGTCCGCCGGCGACCGGGGGATCAGGTACGCCTTGATGCGCTCACCGAGCACCTCGTCGTCGACCCCGATCACCGAGACGTTGTGCACGCCGCCGTGCGCGAGGCACGCGTTCTCCAGCTCCTCGGGCGCAATCTTCTCGCCGCCACGGTTGATCTGGTCCTTTGACCGGCCCACGACCCTGATGAACCCACGCTCGTCCCGCTCGACGATGTCACCAGTGCGGTAGAAGCCATCGCCGGTGAATGCCAGGGCGTTCTGCTCGGGGTTGCGGTAATACCCGCGGATCACCGACGGCCCCCGGGTCAGCAGGTGACCGGGTGCTGCGGGCGGCACGTCGTTTCCCTCGTCGTCGATGACCCGGATCTCGTCGGCCGCCGAGGCCGGCCGGCCCTGGTATCGCACCCGGGTCTCCAGGTCGACGTCTGCAGGGTTGCTGACGACCAGGCCTTCGCCCATCCCGAAGCTCTGGGACAGCTCCATGCCGAGCACCGGCTCGACCCGCCGCGCCACCTCCTCGCTGAGCTTCGCACCTCCACACATGATCACTTTCATGCTGGACAGATCGTAGGCGTCGCGCAGCGAGGTGTTCAGCCAGAACAGCAGGATCGGGGGCACCAGCGTCACCCGGTTCGCGCGGTGCTTCTCGATCAACGGGAACACCACATCGGGGCTGCCGTTCGGCGCGATGACGATCGTCGCGCCCACACTGAACGCGCCGAGGAAGCCGGGCGAACGCGTTGACATGCTGTGGCAGATCGGCATCACCAGCAGATGCACGGTCTGCTCGGTGATGCCCCGTTCCCCAACGCTTCTGCGCAGCGCATAGCCGTACGTGTGATGGGTGTGCGGCATCAGCTTGGGAACGCCAGTCGTGCCACCCGACATCTGCAGCAGTGCGACGTCCTGCGGGCTACACCGCCGCACGTGCTCGAGTGACCCCTTCGAAAGCAGCGCGTCGTACTCGGCGCCGCCGCCGCCACGATCGAGTATCACTGTGTGCTTCAGGCTGGTCCAACGGCCCTTCAGGTCGGCCGCCAGGGCGGCGAGATCAGTACCGCTGTCCGACGCGACGGTGATGTAGGCCCGCGCCTCGGCGATCTCGACGAAGTGCTCGATCTCCGCGCGACGGTGCGCGATGGGCGCGACCACCGGAATCACCCCGAGTTCCCACAGGGCGAAGACGAACACGATGTACTCGTAGGTGTTGGGCAGATGCACGACCACTCGGTCGCCACGACCCAGCCCCAGATCCTGCAGACCAGCCGCCAGGCGGAGGACTTCGTCGGTGAGCTGCCGGTAGCTCAGCCGGGTTTCGCGGTCGATGACTGCGAGCTTGTCGGGGTGGCGTTCCGCCGTGGCGAAGAGCATCTCGGAAAGGGTCTGATCGTGCCAGTATCCCTCTGCAAGGTACTCGTCCACTGTTTCCGGCGGATAGGGTACGACGCCGTCAAGTGTCAGCGGTTGAATGCTCATCGGACTTCCTTGGGGTCGGCGTCTCGTGACCTGGCGGCATCGGCGGCGCGTGGAGCTGCCGATGCCGATCCGGTCGTCGACGAGCGATTGAGCGCAGGAGGTTCAGGCCGTCGTCCGTCGTCGAATCGTGCTCAGCCCAGGTTCACCACGGCTTCGAGGCCGATCGTGATCCCGGGCAGACCCGGGACGGCACGCAGCGCGGCGAGCACTCCCGGCATGAGGGACTCGCGTGTGACGGAGTCGTAGCGCAGCCGCAGGATCTCTCCCTGGGACCCGAACAGCACCTCCTGTGAGGACATGAAGCCGCGTACACGCACCGCGTGGACCTTGATTCCCTCGATCTGCCCACCTCGTGTTCCATGCGGGTCACGAGAGGTGGCATCGGGCGAGGGAGCGCAACCTGCCTCCGCTCGGGACCTGGAGATCAGTTCGGCCGTGTGCTGGGCCGTACCGGATGGCGCGTCCACCTTGTCGGGATGATGCATCTCGATGATCTCGACGGACTCGAAGTGCGGGGCAGCCTTCGCTGCGAACTGGGTCAGGAGCACCGCGCCCACCGAGAAGTTCGGGACGACGAAAACGTTGACCTCATCGCGTTCGACGAGTGCGGCGCGAATTTTCTGGACAGCTTCATCACCGAAGCCGGACGATCCCACGACGACGTGAATCCCCTGCTCGATGCACCACTGGACCTGCTCGTGCGCCGGACCCGGCGGGGAGAACACGAGCACGACATCGGCCTTCTTGTCGACGATCTCCTGCAGGTCGTCATCGATATCGATCTCGGCGGCCACACTCAGGTCGGAAGTGGCCGCGATTGCACGAACGGATGCCTCACCCATGCGCCCGCGTGCTCCCAGGACAGCAACTTGATTCATGAGGAAAGGTTAACTTAAGTCATTCGAGCGACGCAAGGCTGTCTGTTGCGAGCTGCGCGGAAGCAGAGCGCTCGCCAAGCAGGGGTGGTCAGCCTTGATTGAATTGGTGTATGGCGGCTCCAGTGAAGTCGTGGTCGGTCGTCGAGGCGCTTCCGCCGCCGGTTCGATTGACAGCGTTTGCGCTAGTGGTGGGGCTGTTCAGCTCGAGCGGGAGATTCCGGTCCGCTTTTTGCGCAGGCCAGAATTGCCATCGACGGGATGACAGCCGGCAGGATCAGCCAATAAGATCCCGCGACTGCCAGCCGCCCGCAATGGCCTCGACTGAAAAGCTACGACACTAACACGTTTTCATCACCGGCAGCCCCACTGGGCGCCGACTGAGTCAACAAGTCCTCATGCATCAGCACAGATCGTCGCCCGGGTCCCACAAGCCTCGAACGCAACGCGGCTCGGGTCTGCCGTCAGCGCATCCACCATCTCCTCGACTCCTTCTTCCCAGCCGGGCACACCGCCGTGCGCTCACTCGCCGGCGGCAGCCCCCGCGACCTCCTGACTGGCGATGAAGTCGCGCAGCGACTTGGGCCGCAGGTCGGTCCAGGTCTGGTCGATCCAGTCGAGCACCTCCTGCCTGGGCCTGCCGTCCGGCTCGCCGTAGACGATCGTCCAGCCACCGGGCACCGGCTTGAACGTGGGCCAGAGCGAGTACTGCTCCTCATGGTTGATGAGCGCGTAGAACGCGCCATCCTCGTCGTCGAACGGGTTCTTCGCCATCATGTGTTCTCCATCTGCCGGTGGGAACGGGCCGTCAGCTGCCCGTCGCCAGGTGAGATCTGTGTGTGCCGACCGCGGCCTCGAGAATCTCGCCGACGCGCACGGCCAGGGTCGACAGCAGCGACGAGCTGAGGCCGTGGCTGTGCTGGACACCTCCGCTGAGGAAGATGCGGCCCGCAAGCCCCGACACACGCAGGCTGTAGTCACGCGCCACGAGTGGCTCGTCCCCGTCGAGCGCGGCCTTGAGGTCGATGCCATGGCCGAACAGGCCGCGCAGCTGCGGCGGGCGGAAGCCGGTGGCGAAGACCACCGCGTCCACCTCGAGCGGCGTGCGCGCACGGTCCCCGAGGTCGCGCAACGTGACGCTGACGCCCCCCGGGCCCTCGCACAGGCTCTCGATCTCGGTGACGCGGTGCACGAACAGCTGCCGCAAGCCGCGTAGCCTCTCGTCGTACTCCCGTCGGTACAGATCGTCGATGAGCTCGACGTCGACGGCCGCATAGTTCGTCGACCAGTGCTGGCGCAGCAGGTTCTGTCTGACGTCGGGCGGGGCGGTGTAGTACTCCCCGACGGAACCGGGGTCGAAGATGCGGTTCGCATACGGGGAGTTGTCGGCGGACATAACCGAAGCTGCGGATGGAGGCGTGCACCTCCGCCGTCGGGTAGGTGTCGTGCAGGTAGGCGGCAACCTCTGCCGCGCTCTGCCCGGCGCCCACGACGAGGAACCGCCCGTGCGGCGTGGAGGGCAACCGGTCGAGGCTGCCGAGCAAGCCGTGGTTGTGGAACACCCGGGGTCCGGCCTCGATCCCGTCCGGGAGCACGGGGCTCAGCCCGGTCGCGACCACGACCACCCGCGCCCGGACCTCCTCGCGCCCGCCCGACACCGTGACGGTGAAGGCCGCACCATCGTGGTCGACGCGGGCCGCCCTTGCCCCGTAGGAGACGGGCACGTCCACCCGTGCGGCCGCCCATGCGAGGTAGTTGCGGAACTCGAGCCGAGTGGGGAAGAAGCTCTTCAGGTTGATGAAGTCGCTCAGCCGCCCGCGCTCGTGCAGGTAGTTCAGAAAGCTGTACGAGCTGGTCGGCGAGCGCATGGTCGCGAGATCTTTGAGGAAGCTGATCTGCATGGTCGCGCCCGACAGCAGCATGCCGTCGTGCCATCCGAACCTCGGCTGGACCTCCACGAAGCGGATGGTCACCCGGTCGGCGGGCGGCCGGGCACTGTTGCGCTCCTCAATGGCGATGGCCAGGCTCAGATTGGCCGACCCGAAACCGATACCTACGATGTCGACCACATCGGGTGGCATGCCCACCTCATCCGACCGAATGTTCACTTTCCTCATCGACCTCACGCGGCAGCCGACCCGGCCGGCTCGGCAAGAAAGTCGAGGATGAGCCGGTTCACCGCTTCAGGCTGCTCGAGATAGCCGTAGTGCCCGGCGTCGGGCACCTCGACGTACCGCGCAGTCGGGACGATGTCGGCGAGCTCGCGTCCGAGGTAGGCCGGAATCATCAGGTCGTCGGCGAAGCCGATCACCAGCAATGGTCGGGTGATGGCTCGGTACGCGGCACCGCGATCTCCGAGCCGTTCGGAGGCGCCGAGCTGGCCACGCTCACCCGACGACGCCGGACCCGCGGAGTACTCCAGAACCGCGAGCCAGTCGTTGGTCTTCATCTCGTCCAGCAGTGTCGCGGGCGAGAGGTTCAGCAGAGCCTCGACCGCTGCCTTGTACGCCTTCGGCAGCACGATCTTCTGGTCGAACAGCTCCTGTTCTCCCCGGGTGAGCAGCTGGCCGACGTCGTCGATGCGGGTGTGACCACCCATCGCGACGGCAGAGCGCACCAGGTCGGGGCGCGCGAGGAGCAGTTCCTGCACGACCCGCGCCCCGAGCGAGGTTCCGATCACGTGCGCCGGGGTACCGAAGCGCTCGATGAGCGCGACCAGATCGTCAACGAGCTCCGAGACGGCGATGTCGGGGCACGACGTGGCGGTCTGCCCAGGCACCGGGCTGATGCCCCGGTTGTCGTAGGTGACGACCCGGTACCCCGCCTCGACGAGGGCGGGCGCCTGGTGCGGCATCCACACCTGCCCTTTCGCTCCCGTTCCCATCACCAGCACGACAAGCGGGTCGACGGCATCGCCATACTCGTCGTAGTGCAGGGCGATTCCGTTCACGAGCATCGTGGGCATTGCATCTCCTTGTCGGAGGGGCGGCACGATCGCACAACCGGTCGTCACATCCGCCCGTGCCAGACGAGATTCACTCGGACGACCCGGCGTCGTCGTTCGTCGACGCCGCCAGCACCTCAAGCCAACGTGACACCCGCTGGTCCTCGGCGAGCGTAATGAAGTCGATGCCCGCCACACCGGCACTGCGCCACCGCTCGACCAGTTCCAGGAGCCGGACGGAATCCATGCCCTGCGTGCGCAGGTCTCCGGTCTGATCCACATCGCTCACCTCGATGTACAGGACATCGGCGACGTCGGCCAGCACTCGGTTATCGCTGATCCTCATGATTCTCCTCTGGGTTACCGAAAGCGCGCTTTCGCACGCCCGTCGCTGTCGGGTAGGACGCCAGCGTCTCGAGCGACCGCATCCACAGCTCCTGCAGTTCGCTCACTTCCGCCGCGCTGAGGATCCCCGCCGCATAAACGATGTTTCCCCGCAACGTCCACTCGCTGTTCTCGCCGCTCTGTACCGCCACCAGAGAAATGTCCAACACAGCCATCAGAGGCATCGTCCGGGCCGCGGAGCCGACGATGCCGGGAGACTCGGGGGCCAGCTGCCATGCGCTGTCCCGCACGGCGCCGCCGGGGCCGAACTGGCCGAGATAGTTGAATCCGATCTGCGGCACCACGCCGTCCGCCAACCGGCCCGCGCCGCCAGGAGCGAGCTCACGAAGCACCCCGTAGCCGATGCCGCGATCGGGCACCGCCCGCAGTTGCTCCTTCACCCGCCTCACCACAGCTGCGGAAGCTCCCGGATCCGTCAGCGCCTTGACGGGATCGATGTCGACGGTGTCCAGCCCGACCGGGAACCATGTCGTGAACCACCCCACCGTGCGCGCCAGATCGCTTCCGGGCACGAACGTCTCCTCGCGCCCGTGACCTTCGAGTCCGATCAGCACCCGTCGATGACCGACCCCTCGCCTCGCCCGCCACACCCCGACAGCGATCGTCAACGAGCCGAGCAGCACATCGTTGATCTCGGCGGCCAGGGCACCGGGCACCTCCTTCAGTACCGGGCCGGAGACCTTCGCGGGAACCTGGATCGTGAGGATCTCCGCTGCGCCGCGCGTGTCGAGCGCTGCATCCAGCGGACGGGAACCGAGCAACGGGTCATCCGCCGTGACAGTCCCGGCCCAGTAGTCCGCCTGTGCGCTCACATCCTGCTCAGCGGCGCGGCCCGTGAGCATCTCCGCCCAGGTCAGCAAGCTGGTGCCCACCGGCAGCAGCGGCTGCGCGGTGCGGCCGGTCTCCAGCTCCCAGGCCTGCCGAAGATCCTCTTCAAGAACCCGCCAGGACACCCCGTCGACGGCCAGATGGTGAACGACCAGCAGCAGGCGGCTTGTCGCATCGGCGCAGCCGGTGTACCAGACCGCCCGCCACAGGATGCCGGCATCGAGGCGCAGCGAACGCGCCAGTTCCTCCACCCGCGCCCGGTTGCCGCTGCGCCAGGCCGGATCCGGCCACGCCGGCCTCAGCGCCTCGATCACCACCTGATCCCGCGCGACTTCAGCAGCGCGGGCCGGGACCTCAAACCGGAAGGATCCGTCGGGAGCCGTCGCGAGGCGACCGCCCAGCGCCGCATGGTGCGCGACGACCCTGTTCAGTACCCGCAGCAACATATCGTGTGTCATTCCGGCTGGCACCACGAATGTGACCGCCTGCACCAGGGTCGAGAATCCAGGCAGATCGACTTCCTTGTTCGCGATCGGCCACAACCTGGCGGACCGCAGATCCTTCCGGGGGGCGGTGGGCTCCACCGACGCCGACTGGCGTGCATCAGAAAGACGGGCCAGCCCGGTCACCGTCCGCGTCGAGAAGACGTCCGCGGCCGAGATGACAACACCCATACGCCGCATCCGGGACACCAGCTGGATCGACAGGATGCTGTCCCCGCCCAGCTGGAAGAAGTCGTCCTCGACAGACAGCTGAACATCGTCGTTCAGCCCCAGCAGGTCACGGACTACAGCGAGGACAGCTCGCTCCGTGTCCGTTGCGGGTGGACGCCCGTGGGCGGTCGACTGCCCGAGATCGGGGGCGGGCAGTGCCCGCCGGTCGAGCTTGCCGGTGGTGGTCAACGGGAAGGCCTCAAGACGGTTGTAGGAGGCGGGGATCATGTAGTCGGGGAGGTGCTGCGCGGCATACTCACGAAGCGACCGACGAAGCACATCATCATCACCACCCACACCGGCCGTCATGACATAGGCAGCCAGAAACTTCCCACCCGAAGGATGATCCGCCGCGATCACCTCGGCCCGCACCACCTCCGGATGCCCCGCCAGCACATCCCGGATCTCCCCCGGCTCGATTCGATACCCACGAATCTTCGTCTGCTCGTCAGCACGACCGAGATAGTCAATACGCCCCTCGTCGTTCCACCGAGCCAGATCACCCGTCCGATACATCCGCGCCCCCGACTCCCACGGGCACGCCACGAACCGCTCAGCAGCCAACGCAGCCCGCTCCCAGTAACCCCGCGCATTACCCGCACCCGCCAGATACAACTCGCCCGCAACACCCGGCAACGCAAACTGCAGGTTCTGATCCAGGATGTACGCCCGAGTATTGAAGATAGGCGTACCCACACTCGGATTCGAACTGTCCGCAAGATCCGCACCAAGCGCATTGATCGTGTACTCGGTCGGCCCGTACAGGTTGTACGACTCCACCCCCGGCGCATCCCGCAACCGCTGCCACAAACGCTCCGGCACCGCCTCACCGCCAAGCGACACGAACACCACACCCGTCGCCTCCGCCGACACCGACCTGCCCGCCGGCCGATCACGCTCCAACAAACCCTCGTCCACCAGCACCTGCCCGTACGAGGGCGTCACATCAAAACCATCAATACGCTGCTCGTCGTAATACGCCAGCAACTGCTGCGGATCCCGACGCATCTCCTCGTTGATCACATACACCGAATGGCCGTTCAACAGCCAGAACAACTGCTCCCACGACGCATCGAACGAGAAAGACGTCGTATGCGCGATCCGCAACCGCCGCCCACCCTGATGCGCCACCACCCGATCGAAGATCTTCTCCACATGATTGGCATACATGTTCGTCAGACCCCGATAACCGACCGCCACACCCTTCGGCCGGCCCGTCGAACCAGACGTGAAAATGATGTACGCCAGATGATCCAACGACACCTCCCCGCCCCGCTCGACCACCGTCACCGGCCCATCCGCCAACTCCCCGACCCGCGCCCGCACCACCACATCGTCGAGATTCACCACCCGCCCCGCCACGGACCCCAACCGCGCCACATCACGATCAGTCACCAGCGTGACCGTCGGACCCGCCACCGCCAGCATGTAACCAATCCGCTCATCCGGCAGCTCCGCATCCACCGGCACATACGCCGCACCCACCACGAACACCGCGAACATCGCGATGACCATCCGCTCGTCACGCGGCAGCAACAACGCAACCCGATGCTCCGGGCCAACCCCCCATTCCAACAGCAGCCGCGCATACCGATTCACCTCCGCAGACAAACCCGCAAACGTGAAACTCCGCGCACCCGCCACCAACGCGATCTCCCCCGGCGACCGCACCACCTGACCAGCAAAAAGACCCGCAACAGTGACGCCGGCGAACTCGACTGGACGTCCAGCGGTCCAGGACTCGACAGCGGCTCTCTCGTTCGCGATCAGCAGATCGACTTCGGCGATGGTTCGGTTCGGATCCTCGGCGATCGCGCCAAGGATCTCCTGAATCACGCCGAGGAAACGAACCGCCGTTTTCTCCTCGAAGAGATCCGTGCTGAATGTCAGCAGTACGGATGCGCCGGCGTCGGAGTCGACCAGATAGAGATCGAGGTCTCCCTTGACGGCACCCAGCCCCACCATGCGAGGCCGCACGACGAGATCCCCGGTCGCTGGATCCGCCCGGCGCCCGGTGCCACGCTGGTAGGTGAGCATGACCTGGAACACCGGATTTCTGCCGACGACCCGGTCAGCCGAGATCGCCGTGACGATCTGGTCGAAAGGCGCCGCCTGATGCTCGAATCCGTCCAGCACGGTCTGCTTCACCCGAGCGAGAACATCGGCGAACGTGTCACCGGGGAAGAATCTGTGGCGGAGCGGAATCGTGTTCACGAAGTATCCGACGACGCCTTCGAGACCATCCTCGGTACGACCGCCGACCGGGGCACCGAGAACGACATCGTCACTCGCGCTCATGACCGACATCGCCAGGGCGACGGCGGCCTGGGAGATCATGAACATCGAGACCCCGTACGCATCCTCGACGCGCCGCAGATCAGCCACGACATCGGAGGAGACGGTCAGGGAGACGTCTGCCGCACGGTAGGTCGGTTCGGCTGGCCGGGGCCGGTGGGGGCTTATCGTAGATTCACCAGGAGCGTCCGCCAGGGTGTCCGCCCAGTACCTCAGATGGTGGTACAAAGCGGATTCCGGATCGGTGGGCTGACCGAGCACGGTCTGTTGCCAGACCGCATAGTCCGCGTACTGGATCCGGACCGGCTCCCAGGCCGGCGCCTGCCCCTTGCTGCGCGCCGCGTAGGCGACGAAGAGGTCTTCCAGCAGCGTCGGCGTGGACCATTCGTCGACGGCGTGGTGATGCACCGCGAGGACGAGGATCCACTCGGCGGCACCCACCCGCAGCAGACCGGAGCGGACCGGGATGTCCGCGGCGAGGTCGAACCGGCTCCGCACGAGTTCCCGAAGACGCCGGTCGACCGCGTCCTGCCCCGCCCCGATGAAGTCCTCGGGAACCAGCGGCACGCGCAAGGCCGCCGCCTCCGCCGTGAGGATCTCCTGATGGAGCTGCCCGTCGTCGCCCACGATCAACGTTCGCAGCGCCTCGTGGCGGGTTATAACATCGCGCACCGCCGACCGCAGGGCAGCCTCGTCAAGTTCTCCGGACAGGTGCCGGATCAGCGGGACGACATAGCGGGCTCCCGGGCCACCCATCTGCTCGATGACCCACAGGGACCGCTGCCCGTACGTCACAGGCAGGACATCCGGGCGTGGCAGCTCGCCTACTCGTGGTATTGGGGAGACGGCCTGGGTCGCTGCGTCGACGACCCGCGCCAGTCCTTCGATCGTGGCCTGCTCGAATATGTCCCGCAGGGTCAGCGCCGAGCCCAGGGCCGCATTGGCCCGCGCGACGACGCGGGTTGCCAGCAACGAGTGACCACCCAGCCGGAAGAAGTCATCGTTCGCCCGCAGACCGACCTCGGCCCCGAGGCCCAAGACCGCCCGGAACACTTCCGCCAGCGAGTGCTCGGCCGGCGTCTCAAGCGCGCGCCCGTCGGTGCCGGTGATCTCACTGAGATCGGGGGCGGGCAGTGCCCGCCGGTCCAGCTTCCCGTTGACCGTGGTCGCGAAGGAGTCAATTCGGGTGAAGGTCGTGGGAATCATGTAGTCGGGGAGGTGCTGCGCGGCATACTCACGAAGCGACCGACGAAGCACATCATCATCACCACCCACACCGGCCGTCATGACATAGGCAGCCAGAAACTTCCCACCCGAAGGATGATCCGCCGCGATCACCTCGGCCCGCACCACCTCCGGATGCCCCGCCAGCACATCCCGGATCTCCCCCGGCTCGATTCGATACCCACGAATCTTCGTCTGCTCGTCAGCACGACCGAGATAGTCAATACGCCCCTCGTCGTTCCACCGAGCCAGATCACCCGTCCGATACATCCGCGCCCCCGACTCCCACGGGCACGCCACGAACCGCTCAGCAGCCAACGCAGCCCGCTCCCAGTAACCCCGCGCATTACCCGCACCCGCCAGATACAACTCGCCCGCAACACCCGGCAACGCAAACTGCAGGTTCTGATCCAGGATGTACGCCCGAGTATTGAAGATAGGCGTACCCACACTCGGATTCGAACTGTCCGCAAGATCCGCACCAAGCGCATTGATCGTGTACTCGGTCGGCCCGTACAGGTTGTACGACTCCACCCCCGGCGCATCCCGCAACCGCTGCCACAAACGCTCCGGCACCGCCTCACCGCCAAGCGACACGAACACCACACCCGTCGCCTCCGCCGACACCGACCTGCCCGCCGGCCGATCACGCTCCAACAAACCCTCGTCCACCAGCACCTGCCCGTACGAGGGCGTCACATCAAAACCATCAATACGCTGCTCGTCGTAATACGCCAGCAACTGCTGCGGATCCCGACGCATCTCCTCGTTGATCACATACACCGAATGGCCGTTCAACAGCCAGAACAACTGCTCCCACGACGCATCGAACGAGAAAGACGTCGTATGCGCGATCCGCAACCGCCGCCCACCCTGATGCGCCACCACCCGATCGAAGATCTTCTCCACATGATTGGCATACATGTTCGTCAGACCCCGATAACCGACCGCCACACCCTTCGGCCGGCCCGTCGAACCAGACGTGAAAATGATGTACGCCAGATGATCCAACGACACCTCCCCGCCCCGCTCGACCACCGTCACCGGCCCATCCGCCAACTCCCCGACCCGCGCCCGCACCACCACATCGTCGAGATTCACCACCCGCCCCGCCACGGACCCCAACCGCGCCACATCACGATCAGTCACCAGCGTGACCGTCGGACCCGCCACCGCCAGCATGTAACCAATCCGCTCATCCGGCAGCTCCGCATCCACCGGCACATACGCCGCACCCACCACGAACACCGCGAACATCGCGATGACCATCCGCTCGTCACGCGGCAGCAACAACGCAACCCGATGCTCCGGGCCAACCCCCCATTCCAACAGCAGCCGCGCATACCGATTCACCTCCGCAGACAAACCCGCAAACGTGAAACTCCGCGCACCCGCCACCAACGCGATCTCCCCCGGCGACCGCACCACCTGACCAGCAAAAAGACCCGCAACAGTGACGGGTGCCACGTCTCGGTGCAGATCGGCGGCCGGGCCGGTGTGCGGTTCGACCTCATCGGGCAGCAGCACCGCCAGCCCGCCGACCGGCGCGCGCAGACGGCTCGCGATCGCGTTCAGTGTTGCGACGTAACGCGCCAGTATCCGCTCCGCGCTGGCCTTCTCGTACGCGTCGCGGCGGTAGGAAAGCCGTACATGCACGGACGCGGATCCGGCTCGCTGCCATATGTTCACCGCGAACGTCACCGGATAGTGCGTGGCATCGTCCACGGCGGAGCCGACCACCCGGATGCCGGCCCAGTCGCGTTCGTCGCGCACCTGGAAGGGCAGGTTCTGCACCACGAACAACGTGTCGAAAAGCGTCGCCATACCAGCTGACGCCTGAATGCTCGTCAGCGCGGTGTCGGGATGGTCGATGACGCGCAACTGCTCGGACTGCACCCGCGCGAGCACCTCCTGAGCTGTCTCGAACGGGCTGAGACGCACCCGCATCGGTACCGTGTTGAAGAGCACCCCGATGGTCCGGTCCGCATCAGGAAGCTCGGGCAGGCGGCCGGACACCGTGTTGCCGAACACCACGTCGTTGCTGCCGGTCAGGCGGCTGAGGGCGACAGCCCAGGAGACCTGCAGGACGGTACCCGCTGTCACCCCCGCGGTTCGTGCTGCGCCGAACACCGCGGCAGCAGCGGAGGGATCGAGATCGTAATGCAGATCATCCGTGTCGATCTGCCCCGCGCCGAGATCGCCACCCGCCGGCCAGAGCATCGTCGGGCCGGGCAGTTCGGCGAGATAGTCGCTCCAGGCCCGGGCCGCGGTCTGCGGATCCCGACCGTCGAGCCATTCAAGATACGAGCGGAACGAGGCCGGGCGGACGCGGTCCGCGTACCCGGGATCCGCATAGATCGTCAGGATCTCCTCGAACAGGGCCTTCAACGACCAGCCGTCCAGCAGAATGTGCTCGAAGCTCATCGCCAGCACCCAGGAGTCGGTCGCTCGCTCGATGAGGGTGAACCGGAGCAGCGGTGGGTTCTGGAAGTCGAAGGGCGCACGTCGTTCGGCTGCCAGGAAGGCGCCGATATCCACCCGGAGCGCGGACCACTCGGTGAGCGAGATGACACAGAACGGCGCATCGGCGGCAGCGGGAATCACCTGCGCCTCACCCGAGGGTACGAAGGCGGCGCGAAGGTTCGGGTACCGGCCGAGCACGATCCGCACGGCGCCCTTCAGGCGGTCCGGGTCGACCGCGCCAGCCAGGTTCCTCGTGGCCTGCGAAACGTAGGCGTTGTGGTCATCCGACTCCTGCGCGCGCACCATGTGGTAGAAAATGCCGCGCTGCAACGTGGACAACGGGAGGATCTCGGCGGTCTTTCCGTAGCGGGCCCGGATACGCTTTTCGTCCTCTCCCGAGATCGTGAGACGGTCGGCTCGACGGAGATGAAGCCCGCCTGGCGACGGCCTCGACAGCGCGAGCCCGAAATCGACCTGGGTGGCCACGGTGGCGATCTGCTGCGCCAACGCGCGCGCGTCCAGGTCGACGCCAGCGGCTGTCTCGACCGCCACCCGGATCGTCTGAGGCTCGGCCGTCAGGTCCGGGCCGATCAGGATGCAGATGTCGAGCTGGATCGGGCTGTCCGCGGGGATCGCGGGAACCGATGCGATGCGCTCCGCCGCGCTGCGGAACACACTGATCCGGATGCTCGGGGCAGGCAGATCGTCGAAGAAACGGTCGAGCTGCGGGCGAGCACGCAGGGACGTGTAGTCAGCCACCCGCTCGGGGCTCAGAGCAGGCGGCAGGTGAGTGCCGCCCGCATTCGTGCTGGTCGCCGGTTCAGCGAGAAGTACCGGGTAGTTCCAGACCGTGAAGGCGTCCGCGGGCTCTCGGCGTTCGACGATCAGCTGGCTTTCACCGAGCGCCCGGTGGAGGGGGCGAGCGATCGCCTCCCACGCCTCACGTGGTGTTGTGCCGCCCGTCCCACGCTGGCCGGAGATGCCGACAGAATGTACCGTGAAGGTCGGTGCTTCACCTGCCTTCGACGGGAGGCTGACGTCTCCCACCGCGGCGAGCTGGTCGATCCAGTCGTCCCAGAAGGGATCCTCGAGGATCGTGCTGAGCTCGACGTCAGTCCGTTGGTCGCTGCCGGCCCGCGGTGTCTCGATCACCAGCCGGCTCTGCATGGCGTAGCCGGCGACAAGCTCGGTGAGCAGCGCTGCCACCGCGTCGAGGGTCTCGACGTTGTCGTGTGCGGCGACCAGCTGGCCGCTTCCGTCGTCGAGCACCTGCAGCTGCAACCCGGCGTCGCCCAGCGCGAGAGCGACGTGATCAACGGCAGCCCGCCACAGCACGGCGTCCTGGATGTCGAAGGCGGGAAGCGCCAGGCGGAAGGCTGGTCGTTCCTGATCGGAGGCCACCCCTTGAAGCCCGGACTCGACAGCGGCCTGAACCAGCTGCGCAAGATGGACGGCCGCAAGCTCAGGATGGCGCGCACCGAGGGTCAGGAACAGCCGCGTCTTCTGTAGCAGCCGTGCCGAGGTTTCTTCGGAGAACAGTTCCCTGGCCGCGTTCAGGTGCAGCGCCAGCGCACCGTCACCACGCCTCGTGATGGAGTAGACGAGGTCGAACAGGGCGGGCCGGGCCGCACCCGGCCCGCCGCTTGCGACCGGGACGTACGGGGTGAAGGCCCCGGCTGGGCCCTGCTCCGGATCGGCCTGGTCGAGATAGCCGGCCATCACCTGGAAGAGCGGGCTGATCCCGGGGGCACGGACCGGCTGGATCGCCTCGACGACGGCGTCGAAAGGCACCAGCTTGCGCTCGTTCGCCGCCAGCATGCGCTCCCGCATGTTGACGAGCGCCGGCCCGAATCCGGCCGCCTCGTCGATGTCGGAGCGGACGACGACGGTGTTCACGAAGTAGCCGATCAGATCGGCCAGTTCCGGCAGATCGCGCAGGCTGGTGGGGACACCGATCGGCACCACGGTGCCGCTCCCCTCGCTCCACAGTGCGAGGGTCAGTGCGGTCATCAGCCCCTGTAGCGGTGTCGCCCTGCGCTCGACGAGCAGCGCGTCCACGGCATCGACGTCAGCGGCGGACAGCACGGTGGTCGCCGGTCGGACCGTGCGCGAGTCGGTGTCAGTGCGTGGGTGGTCGATCGGCAGTGCGGTCTCCGTAGGGAGACCTTCGAGCGCACCGCGCCAGTACTCGATCTCACGCCGGTGGCGCGACTGCGCATCCCGGGAGTCACCGAGCACGGTCCGGTGCCAGAGCACGAAATCCGCGAACTGCACCGGGAGCTCAACGAGCCCGGCCGACATTCCAGCCGCCTCTTCGCGATAGAGAGCATTCAGATCGCGGAGGAAGGGGTCGAAGGACTGCTCGTCGGAGACGATGTGATGCCCGGCAGCAACGAGCAGATCGTCGTCCTCCCGGCGGAGGAGATGGAATCGCAGGCCGTGGTCGGACGCGAGGTCTATTGGGGCGGCGACGAGTTCGGCGATCCTCGCATTCGACGCCGCCGCGGTGGTCTGCTCAACCGTGACCAGCGCCGCGTTCGGTTCCGCGTCCGGGTGGATCCGCTGCCGCAGTTCGGCGGCGTCCTCGTCGAGCACGAAGGTTGTGCGCAGGATCTCGTGCCGGGCGACGAGACGACGAACGGCCGCCTGCAGGGCACTGACGTCGACCGGTTCGCGTGACTGGACAGTCATGGCCATGCGGTAGATCGCCCTGCCGGCAATCTGGTCGGTTATCCACAGGGATCGCTGTCCGAAGGACGCCGGCAGCTCGGCGGGCCGCGGCAGCTGCCCGATCTGCAACGCTGGCACCGTCGAAACACGCGAACCGTCGAAGATGATCCCGGCCAGGCCGGCGATCGTGGGATGGTCGAACACGTCCCGCAGGTCAAGCCCTGAACCGAGAACAGCGTTGGCTCGGGCGACGACCCGCGCCGCGAGCAGCGAGTGCCCGCCAAGTCGGAAGAAGTCGTCGTCGACCGACAGCGCTGCGCTGGCCGGGAGAGCGAGAACGTCACGGAACACGCCGGCCAGCGACAGTTCGGTGTCGGTCTCGGGTTCCCGGCCGCCACCCGACCCCGCGGTGAGGTCGGGGGCGGGCAGCGCCCGACGGTCGAGTTTTCCACTCGCAGTCGTAGGGAGGGCGTCCAGGTGGGTGAACGACGTGGGGACCATGTACTCCGGCAGGTGCGCGGTCGTGTGGTCCCGCAGCACGTCGACCAGCGCCGCCTCGTCGGCGGGGGCGGCTGAGCTGGTCGTGACGTAGGCGGCGAGGAAGTTCCCGCCGGCGGGGTGATCGAGCGCGGTGACCACGGCGCCCGACACGACAGGATGGCGTTCCAGAACAGCGCGGATCTCGTCGAGCTCGATCCGGAAGCCGCGGACCTTGACCTGGTCATCAGACCGGCCGAGGTACTCAAGCTCCCCCTGACGGTTCCACCGGACCAGGTCCCCTGTTCGGTACAACCGCACGTCCGGGCCACCGTGCGGGTCGGCGACGAACCTCTGCGCGGTCAGACCCGCCCGGCCCACATAGCCGTCCGCCAGCTGCACCCCACCCAGGTACAGCTCGCCGGTCACCCCTACCGGCACCGGACGCAGCCACCCGTCGAGCACCCGCACATACGAGTTCGACACCGGCCGGCCGATCGGCGTCGAGTCGGCGTCCGCGTCAAGCCGGGTGATGTCGTAGCTGGCGATCTCGACCGCTGCTTCGGTCGGCCCGTACAGGTTGAACAGCTCCGCCCGGTCGAACACCTCCCGGGCCCGGACAGCGGCCGCAACCGGGAGTGCCTCCCCGGTGAACGACACCAGGCGCACGGCCGGGAACGACCCCGGTTCCGCTCCCGAGTCCAGGAAAGCCTGCAGCATCGACGGCACGAAATGCACACTCGTGATGTGTTGTCGGCGCAGCACACCGGCGATGTAACCCGGATCCCCGTGTGCGCTGTCCCGGGCGACCACGACCGCCGCACCGACGATCAGAGGGAGGAAGAACTCCGGTACCGACACGTCGAACGTGAACGGCGTCTTCAGCAGTACCCGATCGGACGGCGAGAACCCGAGTGCTTCCCGCCCCCACAGCAGCCGGTTCACCGCCGCGCCATGGGACACCGCAACGCCTTTCGGCCGCCCGGTGGTACCGGACGTGAAAATCACATAAGCGATGTCGTCCGGGGTGAGCGGACGCGACAGCACCGGCGCCTCGGAAGCCCCGTCCGTCAGCTGGCGACGGACAGCATCCTCATCAATCGTCATCATCGCCACGCCCGCCGCCGTGAACACATCCGCGAAGGCCGTCGCCGTCGCAGCATCAGTGATCACCACCCGGGCGGCACTGTCCTGCAGGATCGCCGTCGCACGTCTGGCCGGATATCCGGGATCGATCGGCACATACGCTGCGCCGGCCCGCAGCACCGCGGCCAGGCAGACCACCAGATCCGCCGACCGCGGCAAAGCCACCGCGACCCGGCCACCCACCGGCACTCCCCGCCCGGCCAGAAGATGAGCCAGTGCGTTCACCCGCGCGTCGAACCGCGCATACCCCCACTCCACCCCATCGGCGTCATCCAGCACCGCAACCGCCCCGGGAGAACGCACCACCTGATCCCGGATCAGCCCGTCCACCGTCACGGCCGCAACGGCCATCCCCGCACCCACCGACATCGCACCCACCGACACGGCTTCAGCGTCGGACAGCACCTGAAGGTCGGCGATCAGCGTGTCGGGGCGGGCCGCGATCGTGGCGAGGTTTCGTTGCAGGAGAATGAGGAATCGCTGCACGGTGCCCGGGTCGAACAGGTCAGTGGCAAAGCTCAGGGACCCAGCGAGGGAGTGCTGGGTCTCGTCCACGTAGATGTCCAGATCCGTCTTGACCGCTCCGAGCGAAGCGTGCTGTGTTCGGGCGGTGATTCCGGGGAGGTCGAGCAGGTCGGGCCCGCCGGGCAGGTTCTGATAGGTGAGCATGACCTGGAACACCGGGTTGCGGGTCGCGGACCGGTCGACGCCGACAGCGGACACGATGTGCTCGAACGGTGCGGCCTGGTGTGCGAGCCCGTCCAGCACCGTCTGCCGGACGCGCCCGAGGAGCTCGGTGATCGTGTCGTCGGGTCGGAGCCGGTGGCGCAGCGGGAGGGTGTTGGCGAAGTAGCCGACCAGGTTCTCCAGGCCGTCCTCAGTGCGGCCCCCGACCGGGGAGCCGATCACCACGTCGTCTCCGCCGCCGAAAGCGGAGACCGTCAGCGCCAGCGCGGCCTGCACGATCATGAACATGCTCACGCCGTTGTGCTGCGCGGTGCTGCGCAACCCCGTCACAGTCTCGGACTCGACGGCGAACCCGACATCGCCTGCCTGATGGGTGGGCTCGGCGGGGCGAGGCCGGTCCAGGGTGATCGTGGATTCCTCCGGCGCGTCAGCGAGGGCAGCACGCCAGTAGGCCAGTCGCTGAGCGAGTTCGGAATCCGGGTCGACGGGATCCCCGAGGACGTGACGTTGCCAGATCGCGTAGTCGGCGTACTGAATGCTCGGCGGCGCCCACCCGGGCTCATCACCGGCCGACCGTGCCTGGTACGCGGTTGACAGGTTCTCCAGCAGCACCGGCAGCGACCACTCGTCCACCGCATGGTGATGCGCCGCCAGCACCAGCACCCACTGCGTACCGGACTCCCGCAGCAGGCCGGCGCGGAAGGGAATGTCTGCCGCGAGGTCAAATCCCTGCCGCACGAAATCGGCGATCCGTTCCGCCACGGCACCGGCACCGGCACCGGAGAGATCCTCCGGGACCAGTGTCAGGCGAAGGCTCGCGACCTGGGCAGGAACGACCACCTGGTGCAGCCGACCGTCGTCTTCGACAATCAGGGTTCGCAATGCCTCGTGCCGGGCGACTACATCCTTCACTGCGGCGTCGAGTGCGCTGACGTCCAGTTCTCCGGACAGGCGAAGCACCACCGGCACCACATACCGGCTCTCCGGTCCGCCCAGGCGATCAATCACCCAGAGGGCTTGCTGGCCGAAGGATGCGGGCAGGTCGGCGGGCCGTGGCAGCTGTCCGATCCGCAACGCTGGCACCGTCGAGGCCGTCGAACCGTCGATGATGATGCCGGCCAGGCCCGCGACGGTGGGGTGGTCGAACACGTCCCGCAGCGTCAGCGCCGAACCGAGGACCGTGTTGGCTCGGGCGACGACCCGCGCCGCAAGCAGCGAGTGCCCACCAAGCCGGAAGAAGTCGTCGTCGACCGACAGGGCTGTGCCGTCGGGAAGTGCGAGGACGTCGCGGAAGACGGCGCCGAGGGACAGTTCGGTGTCGGTTTCCGGGGGGCGGCCGGTGCCCGACCCCGCGGTGAGGTCGGGGGCGGGTAGCGCTTTCCGGTCGAGTTTTCCACTCGCAGTCGTAGGGAGTGCGTCCAGGTGAGTGAACGACGCGGGAACCATGTACTCCGGCAGGTGCGTGGACGTGTGCTCTCGCAGCAGGTCAGCCAGCTCCGTCTGGTCGGCCGGGGCGGCCGGGCCGGTCGTGACGTAGGCGGCGAGGAACTTCCCGCCGGCGGGGTGGTCGAGGGCGGTGACGGCGGCGCCGGACACGGCGGGGTGCCGTTCGAGGACGGTGCGGATCTCGTCGAGTTCGATCCGGAAGCCGCGCACCTTGACCTGGTCGTCGGTCCGGCCGAGGTACTCAAGCTCGCCCTGACCGTTCCACCGGGCCAGGTCCCCTGTCCGGTACAACCGCTCGTGTGGAGCGCCGTGCGGGTCGGCGACGAACCTTTCCGCGGTCAGTGCCGCCCGGCCCACATAGCCGTCTGCGAGCTGTACGCCGCCGAGGTACAGCTCACCGGTCAACCCGGCTGGTACCGGGCGCAGCCAGCCGTCCAGGATGCGCACGTAGGAGTTGAACACCGGTCGGCCGATCGGTGTCGAGCCCGCGTCGGTGGCGAGCTGGGTGATGTCGTAGCTGGCGATCTCGACCGCTGCTTCGGTCGGCCCGTAGAGGTTGAACAGTTCCGCCTGGTCGAACACCTCGCGGGCTCCGACGGCCGCGGCCACGGGGAGTGCTTCCCCGGTGAAGGACACCAGGCGCACGTCCGGGAATGTTCCCGGTTCGACTCCCGAGTCCAGGAACGCCTGCAGCATCGACGGCACGAAATGCACACTCGTGATGTGTTGTCGGCGCAGCACTTCGGTGATGTAGCTCGGGTCCCCGTGTGCGTTGTGACGGGCGACCACGACTGCCGCACCGACGATCAGAGGGAGGAAGAACTCCGGTACCGACACGTCGAACGTGAACGGTGTCTTCAGTAGTACCCGGTCGGACGGGCCGAAGCCCAGCGCTTCCCGCCCCCACAGCAGCCGGCTCACGACCGCGGCGTGCGAGACCGCGACACCTTTCGGTCGTCCGGTGGTGCCTGACGTGAAAATCACATAGGCGGCGTCGCCGGAAGTCAGCGCACGCCCAAGCGCGGGACCGTCGGAAGCCCCGTCATCGAGCTGGCGACGAACAGCATCTTCATCGACGAGCACGGTAGCCACGCCTGCCGCCGTGAGCACACCAGTCTGGGCCGCCGCCGTCGCAGCATCAGTTATCACCATCCGGGTGGCGCTGTCCTGCAGGATCGCTGTCACCCGCTCCGCCGGATATCCCGGATCGACGGGGACATATGCTGCGCCAGCACGTAGCACCGCGGCGAGAGAAACCACCAGGTCCGCCGACCGCGGCAAAGCCACCGCGACCCGGCCACCCACCGCCACACCCCCCTCGACCAGGAGACGAGCCAGCGCATTCACCCGCCTGTCGAACTGCGTATACCTCCACTCCGCCCCAGCCGCGTCATCCACCACCGCGACCGCACCAGGAGAACGCATCACCTGGTCCCGAATCAGCGCATCGACCGACACCGCCGCAACTGCCAGCCTCGCGCCCACCGACACCGCATCGACCGACAGGGCACCGACCGACAAGGCACCGGCGTCGGTGAACACCTGAATTTCGGCGAGGTCGTGGAGTGTCGTGTCCGCAGCGCCACCAAGGAGATGGCCGAGGAACCCAGCGAACGCGGCTGCGTGCCGCTCGGCCGCGTCTTCGGCCACCAGCGGTGAACGGCCGGAGACATTCATCCGCAGGTCCCGCCCGGGGCTGCCGTAGACCGACAGGTCCAACGCGCCGGTCGGGCCCGGACTGATCAGCTCCGTTACTCCCGGCACCGTGCCGAAGACCGGTGTCGTCCGGAACATCTTGATGTTGACAGTGGGCAGTGCCAGGTAGGAGTGCTCCCCGCCCTGCCAGAGCCGGGCGAGCTGGTGGTCCTCGATCGCGGAGTTGTCCTGCAGGTCCCGGACCTGCGCCCGCACCACCGCCAGCACCTCGGCGAAGGTGCCTCCCGGACGCAGCGCGGTCACGACAGGCAGGACGCGGGCGACCGCACCGGGCACCCGCAGCGACTCCGCCGCGCCGCGCATCATCGACGGCACCCGCACCGCCAGGTGATCCCGGCCCTCCGCCAGGGCGGTGTACAGCCCCCACGCTGTGATCACAAGATCGGTCCAGGTGCTCCGCGCCGCCCGCGCCAGCGCCTTCAGACGATCATCGGCTTCGGGTGGGAGGACCACCGGAACAGGCCGGTAGGAGAACGAGAACAGCTCGGCTGGTGTGCTGCCCGCCGGCTCGGCCGACACCTCGACCGCAAGAACATCACGCCAGTGACCGACAACGGCGGGCCCGCCCGGTGTCGACGCCGGACCCGTGACGAGATCCTCCAGGTGACCGAACCACCTGGCCGGTGGCGGTGTTCCACCGACCGCAGCCGAATACAGCTCGGCCACCCGGCGGATGTACAGCGACATGCTGTATCCGTCAAGCAGAAGATTGTTCGTCGTGAACGACCACACCCACCCGCCACCGACACGTCTGAACAACGTCGACGACGTGACATCCGTAGCCGCCGAAGCCTCTCGCGCACCCACTGCGGCGCGAACCGCAGACCGGATCTCGTCGTCTGGGAGCTCCTCCTCGGCAACCACCGTTCGCAGCGAAAAGGCGCCGCCGACCGACTGCATCGGAGCCCCGTCATCGTCATGGATAACGGCCCGCAGAGCCTCGGTCTCCGCGAACGCCCCGCTCACCGCGGCAGCGAACGCCCCAGCATTGATCGCACCGTCAAACCAGACCAGATCGCAGACACAGAACCCGGCGGAACCCGGGAACAATCGCTGCGCCGCCCAGTTCCCCCGCTGGGCAAACGAAAGAGGCAGCCGCCTGCCACCACCCACTCCCACATCAGATGGCGCACCACCCGCAGCCGACGCACTCCCCGTCTCATCGCGCTGACCAGCCATGTCGCCAGTGTAGGGTAACCTAACCTAAATTTGCACGGATTGACGAAAAATGTCTCGGCGATGTTCGCGACCGATCCCGGAGAGCGGCAGCACCCACCCCGCACGAGAATGTCCGGGTAGCACCTGGAGTCGGCCATCGATTCGACTTCAATGATCGATCTATACGCCGAGCAGGGCTTATAGCTGTGCAGTGCATCTTTCCGAGGCTCCAGCCTCGATCTTTCACTGGGTGTGATCCCACGATCGTGGGCCGATCTCCCACCCTCGTTGATGTTGGGTTCCGGGGTTCGACTGAGTTGTGCCGTTGTTCACTACCCCGCCGGGAAGCGGGGTAGGTGCCCGGTCCAGGTCCTGACCAGTGCCCTTTCCGGTGGGCGGACCGGGAGATCGATGGCGGTGTTATCCAGGGCAGGCAGGTCATGGAGCCGGCTTGATCACTTCGACGGCGCGTGGGGTTCTCCAGAGGAGACCGGTGGGTGGGGGCGCCTGAAACGGCGAGCGCGGCAAGCGGGGCGGGCGATCCGGCCGCCGAGGCAGGCCCGGCGGTTGGCCCCTGATCCAGGAAACGCGAGTTCCGGCGCACTGCTCGTCTCGTCGACGACGCCTGGTGTTCCGTCATCTCGACCCGTTCGCTCCGGTTTCCTGCCCAGCCTGCCAGGCTGACCAGAGCGCGGCGTACACCCCGCCGGCGGCGATCAGCTCCGGGTGGGTTCCTCGCTCGGCGATACGGCCGTGCTCCATCACCACGACCAGATCGCAGGCGGCGGCCTGCGAGAGCCGGTGCGCGATCACCAGTCCGGTGCGTCCGGTCAGCGCGGCGTCGGCGGCGCGGTCGAGCGCTCCGGCGTAGGCGGAACCCGCCTCGGCGGTGGCCTCGTCGAAGATCGCCAGTTCCGGATCGGCCAGGACCAGGCGAGTGAGCGCCATCTGTTGCGCCTGGGCGGCGGTCAGCTCGTACCCGCCACCACCGAGCACCGTGTCGAGGCCGTCGGGCAGCAGGTCAAGCGTTCCAACCGCCTGGGCGACCTCGAGCGCAGCCCGTACCTGGGCGTCGGTGGCCTGCGGTGCGGCGAGGGTGAGGTTGTCGCGCAGTGTCCCCGTGAAGACGTGCACCTCCTGGGTGATCATCATCGTGCGCTGCGGCCGGGCCACTGTTCCGGCGTCGGGCTGGTGAATGCCGGCGATCACCGTGGCCAGCGTCGACTTGCCGGCACCCGACGAACCGACGACGGCGACGCGCTGACCGGTGGGAACGTCGAGCGTGACATCGACGAGCACGCGAGGGCCGGCCCCGTAGTGGAAGGAGACCTCGCGGAGGTGGGCGCCGCTGCTCGTTGCGATGCTCGGCGCGTCCGCGACGGGGATGGTGGCGACCCCGATCATGCGGTTCAGCGAGGCGAGGGCGGACTGGACAGTGTCGACGACGAACAGCAGCTGATTGACCGGGTTGAGCAGGCGCAGCACAAGCAGCATGGCGGTGGTCGCACCACCGACGGTCGAGTCCCCGTGGTCGATGAGGACGAAGCCGACGACGAGTACGGCGGCCAGGCTCAGGCACTCGCCGAGGTTCAGACGGGTGTTGAGCATGCTCTGCACGGTGCGTGCCCGCAGCGCCTGCGCCGACACCCCCCAGGAGGTGGTTGTCACGGCGCGGTGCCGCTGCTCGGCAAGCCTGAATCCGAGCACAGTGGCGTAGCCGCGCTGCGACTCCAGAATCTGCTGGGCACGCGCGCTCATCGCCGCGCGCTCGGCCAGGTAGACCCGCGGTCCGGTGCGCAGATACCACCGCATGGACAGCGCGTAGACGGGCAGCACGATGGCGAGGGCGACTGCGTAGGGCCATTCCACTGCGGCCAGCCCGCCCAGCGACATGACGATGGTGAAGGATGTGACGGTGAGCACCGGGATCACCGCGGGGGCCGCATCGGCAACCGCGGTGACGTCATCGCTGGACCGCGAGATCAGATCCCCGGTACCCGCCCCCTCGACGACATGCTGCGGCAGCGTCAGGGCACGGGAGACCAGTTCCTCCCGCAGCCCGGCGAGGATGGTGTGGTACATCCGAGTAGCCAGGACGATCGTCGCCGCTGTGCCGGCAGCACCGAGAACGGCTGAGACCGCCATGATCGCGGTAACGATCAGCACGATACCGAAGTCGGCGGTGCCTTCCTGGACCCGATCGATGAGGAATCCGATCGCGACCGGTCCGATCAGCTCGATGGCGGTGCTTACGACTCCCAGCACCACGAGGGCCGCCAGCTGTCGTCGATGCCCACGGCACAGCCGCCACATCTCCCGAGCGGTCTCACGCCCGCCCGCGATCGGCAGCGCGTTCGGTGTCCTCACGGATCCCCCGGTCACGGCGCCGCCTTTCCAAGCGCCGGCACGTCGTCGAGCAGGTCGACGACACGGTCGCAGCAGCCAAGCAGGGCTGGCGACGAGGCGATCAGCAGGGTTGAACGATCTCTACGGACACCGACCAGCCGCTCGGCGATGAGCTGCTCGGTCACCGAGTCGACGGCGGTGGTCGGGTCGTGCAGCACCAGCATCGGAGCATCGGTCGCGAAGGCCCGAGCGAGCGCGACCCGTTGACGCTGGCCACCGGAGAGGCGGTTGCCGTTCTCACCGACGGGGGTGTCCAGACCGGCCGCGAAGTCCTCACAGGCGGCAGCCCACACAGCACTGTCCATCCGCTCGGGCGGGCTGCCGGTGACGGTGAGGTTGTCGCGGATGGTGCCGGTGAACAACGTCGCCCGGTGGGGTGCGGCGGTGACCACGCGGCGGTATTCCGCCGGGGTCAGTTCGTGCGCCGGTCGGCCGTCGAGACGAACCTCGGTGTCGTCGGCGGCCCACGGGTTCAGCAGCGCGTCGGCGATGCGGGCGGCAGTCCGGTCATCGGCGTGCACCCCCACCAGCTCACCGGGCTCCACCCGGATCGACCCACTGGGCACGTCGACCTCAAGCACACCGGCGGACGGCGCGGCCACGCCTTGCGCGGGCAGCGGGCTGCGGCGCTGTCGTAGCGCGTCATCGTGGCCGGACGCGACGGTGTCCGCGTTTTTGAGGACGTCCATGATGCGCGCGGCCGAGGCGCGGGCACCGGCGAGATTGGGGATGGAGTAGTTCGCGATCGCCTGCATCTGGGGCAGCAGCGCCTGGGTGAGGCCACCCACGGCGATCAGTTCGCCGATGCTGAGCTGCCCGTCCACCGCGAACCAGCCCGCCAGCCCCGTCACCGCGGCGACGAAGACGCCGTTCACCGCGCCGGAGCCCACCAGGAACCTGCCGAGCAGCCCGGCGTTGCGCCTGGCGGCGACCAGGGTCTCCTGGCTGGCCTGCCGGTATCGCCTGGTCGCCTCGGCCTCGGCCCGCACGCCCTTGATCACCCGGTACCCGGCGACCAGGTCGGTGGCCCGTCCAACGGTCTCAGCGAGGAGATCCTGGTAGACGCGGGTGTCGCGGGCGAGGCGTTCGCTCAGGAAGCCCATCAACCAGACCGCCGCGGGCGCGCCGAGCAGCACCACGACCCCGAGCGGCCAGTACGTCACCAGCAACGAGGCGGCGATGAACGCGATGGCGGCGATCCGCGCGATGGGCAGAATCACGAGCAGCACAGCGTTGGCCAGTCGGCCGACGTCATTGGTCATGACCGAGACCACATTGTCCGCCGGTGCCCGCCCCGCGCTGCCGTCGGAATGCAGCACCCTGGTCGAAAGGGTTGCGCGCAGTCGGTGCTGCAACAACTGGATCGCGTACGTGTTGAGCCGGTTCGTGAACCTGGCCGCCGCCGTCAGCGCGACGTACAAGGCCACCAGCGCACCAAGCCAAAGCACCAGCTGCCCGGTGTCCCCGGTCACCAGCGCCCGGTCGATCGCGAGCCCCATCACCACCGGGACAGCCGCCTCGCCCACCTGCCACACGATCGCCAGCAGCATCGCGGGAACCGTGATGCGTGGCAGCGAGAAGACGACGCGCGTCACGAACTGCCCGGGACGATCACCCTCCCCGGCCTCGAACGGCCCGACATCAGGAGGCTCCGGCGCGGTCTGCCCCACCACCGGCAGCCACCGCGTCAGCGGTCCTCGCCCCAGCCCCATCGGATCGGTGCGCATCAACGGCTTTCCCGCACGCCTTCGCCACGACGGTCACGGCCCAGCGGCACCACCTGCGGAGTGCCCGCCACCGGATCGGGCACCACCAGGCAGCGCAACCCGAACACCTCGTCGACCAGCTCGGCCGTCACGATCTGGGACGGTGACCCCTCGGCGACCACAGCGCCGTCCTTCATCGCGATCAGGTGCGTGGCATAGCGAGCGGCGTGATTGAGGTCGTGCAGCACGGCGACCAGGGTGTGGCCGACGTGGTGCAGGTCGGTGAACAGCTCCATCAGCTCGATCTGGTGGGCGATGTCGAGGAAGGTGGTCGGCTCGTCGAGCAGCAGGATGTTGGTGTGCTGCGCGAGCGCCATCGCCACCCACACCCGCTGCCGCTGACCACCTGACAGCTCGTCCACCAGACGGCCGGACAGGTCGGTGACTCCGGTCTGGCCCATCGCTCTCGCCACGGCCCGCTCGTCGGCCTCGGTCCACAGCCGGATGAACCCCTGGTGCGGATACCGCCCCCGAGCCACCAGGTCGGCCACGGTGATCCCCTCCGGGGCGATCGAGGTCTGCGGCAGCAGGCCGACCCGCCGTGCCACCTCCTTCGCCTTGTACGACCCGATGGCCGCACCGTCGAGGATCACCTGACCCGCGGAGGGCTTCAACAGCCGCGACAGGCTGCGCAGCAGAGTGGATTTCCCGCACGCGTTCGGACCGACGATGACGGTGAACGACTGGTCCGGAATGGACACCGACAAGCCCTCACTGATGACGCGCCTGTCGTAACCGATCGTCGCCGATTCCACCCTCAGGCGGGTGCCACCGGGCGACCTGGCAGGCGTGGGCACATCGCTCGCCTCGGCCAGCTCGGTGACGGTGTCGGAGTACGTGCTCATAGGCGTCTCCTGGCTTCGGTGAACAGCAGATACCCGAGGTACCCACCGCCGAGGATGACAGTGATGATCCCGACCGGCAGCGGGGTCGGGGCGACGTGCTGGGCGAGGTAGTCGGCCGCCAGGCACAGCAGCGCGCCGACCAGGGCGGCGGGTGCGAGGGTGATCCCCGCGGAGCGGACGAGGCGGCGCCCGATCTGCGGCGCGACCAGGGAGATGAACGCGATCGGCCCCGAGGCCGCCGTGACGACCGCTGTCAGCGCCACCCCCACCACGACCACACCGAGGCGGGCGGACGAGATCCGCACCCCCTGGGAGGCGGCGGTATCGTCACCCAGTTCCATCTGGCGCATCGGCCGGCTCAACATCGCAGCCAGCAGCAGCAGCACCGCGATGCACACACCGCCGATGGCCACCTGGTTCCAGGACACCACGTTGAGTGATCCGGCGCCCCACGCGGCGGCGGCCATCGCCTGTTCCAGGTCGGCTTTCAGTATCAACCAGGTGTTGAGCGATTCGAGCATCGCCGACACGCCGATGCCGACAATGATCAGCCGGAACCCCTGCACCCCTCGCCGGTGGGCGAGCACGTACACGGCGACGGCGGTGGCCATCGCCCCCAGCAACGCCCCGCCTATCAGCTGCACATAGCTGCCGTTGACGACGAGGATCACGATCAGTGCGCCGGTGTACGAGCCCTGGGAGAACCCGATGATGCCTGGGTCGGCGAGCGGATTGCGCAACATCGACTGCAGGATCGCCCCGCTGACTCCCAGAGCGGCACCGAACACCAGCGCCGCAGCCACCCGGGGTGCTCGCCACTCGACCACGATGTCGCGGACCAGCCCGTTCTCCCCACCGACCAGCGCGGAGACCACCTGGCCGGGGCTGAGCTGGTACGAGCCCGTCATCAGCGCGAGCATCGCTAGGCAGACCATCGCGGCCACCAGCGCCGCGCAGACGATGACCGCGCGCCACTCGAACCGGACCGCGACCCGCCATCGCCGCAGCACCACGACCCGCCGGCCGAAGTCCACCCGCCCCCCGGAAGCTCTTCCGGTCGAACGAAGGCTCGTCGGTTCGGACCGAGAGGCGACACCGATGCTCATAGTCCGCTCGCCTTCCTCCGCCGCACCAGTGCGATGAGCACGGGGGCTCCGATGAAGGCGGTGACGACACCCACGGGGATCTCGGTGGGTCGCATGGCGATTCGACCGACGATGTCGGAGGCCAGCAGCAGGCTCGGGGCGAGAAGAATGCTGTAGGCGAAGATCCAGCGCTGGTTCGGTCCGACGAACCAGCGGGCCACGTGCGGCACCATGAGCCCGACGAATCCGATGGGGCCCGCGATGGCGGTCGCGCCGCCGGCGAGCAGCGTGATCGCAATGATCGCGAGGACGCGGGTACGGTTCAGCGCAACGCCCTGCGCGGCGGCGATCTCGTCGCCGAGAGCCATCGCGTTGAGTGGGCCCGACACCGCGAAGGCCAGCACGAGTGCCACCGCGAAGAACGGCACGACCGGCCACATCACGTCGAGGGGGCGCCCCAGAATCGAACCGGCAGCCCACGACCGCATCGCATCGAACGCGTCCGGATTGGTCAGCTGAAGTGCCGAACTGGCACCACCGAGCACCGCGCCGACGCAGACCCCGGCGAGCACCATGACTCCCGGCGACTGGCCGCTTCGGGTCGACCCCAGGAGCAGGACCATGATCGTTACGATCAGCGCCCCGGCGAACGCGAACCACATGTAGCCACTGATGTCGCGGATTCCGAGAACACCGACGGCTACGGTCACCGCGAACGAGGAACCCGCGCTAAGGCCGAGGACGCCGGTGTCGGCCAGTGGATTACGCGTCAGGGCCTGGATCAACGCGCCCGCGGCCCCCAGTGCCATGCCCACGACCAGCCCGACGGCCGTGCGCGGCACCCGGTAGTCGCGGATCGAGTACTGATCGATGTCGGCCGACGGATGAAACAGCGCATCCCACACCACCGACGGCGCAATCACCGTCGAGCCGACCAGCAGGCTCAGCACCAGCAGTACGAGCAGTGTCACCAGCACCGTGAGCAGGCCGCCGGCGCGCAGTCGAGGCCCGGATGCCGCTGCGGGCATCCGGGCCTCGACGTCACTGGTCTGAGTTGTCATCCCGCCGGCGCGAGCTTCGCCAGTGCCTGACCGAGCGAGTCCAGGTACTGGGAGTAGGTCCGGTAGGACCGGGTGAAGCTGATGTCACCGAAGCAGTAGACACCCAGGGCCTTGCCGGAGGTCACCGCGGGAAGGGCCTTCCAGCCGTTCGACTCCGCCACGGGGACGAAGCCTTCGGCGACCTTGCCCTCAACGTCCACGGGGTAGATGAGCACGTCGTACTCGGACAGGTCGCCGATCCGCTCGAACGATCGCTCCTCGCCACCTTCACCCAGATCGGGGATGTTGAGCGGGACGTCCGCGCGCGCGATCTCCGAGCACTGAGATCCGTTGAGACTGAACATTCCCGGGTCCTGCCAGGAACCCCTGTTAACCTCGCCGAACCTGGTGGTCTTGATGATCTCCGAGTACTTCTTCTTGAACTCGGCGAGCGTCTCATCGTACTCGGACTTCTGCTCGTTGAGAGCATCCGTCAGCCCGGTGGCATCCGCCGTCACGGACAGCCGGGTCTTCCAGTCCGAGCTGAACCCGAAGTAGATCGTCGGTGCGATCGACTCCAGTTGCGACTTCATCTGGTCGAAGTCGGAGTCGGGTGCGGAGAACAGGATGAGGTCGGGCTTGAGGGTGGCCAGCAGCTCGAGGTCGGCTTCGCTGGCGCTGGAGCCGAGGAGCTTGGCCGCCTTGTACGCGGCCTGCTGCTCCGCGGGCAGCAGGCCGACCACGGGAGCGTCGACCTCCGTGACGCCCACCGGCTTGCCGCCGAGGTCGAGGAACGACAAGGTCAGTCGGCCGAGCGTTGCAACCCGCTGCGGGTGCGCCGGGATCTCGACCGTGCCGTTGTCGGCCTCCACAGTGCGGGTCGCTGCGGCCGCGTCACCTTGGTCGTCGCTGTCGTCGCCGCCGCACCCCGCAAGGAGGATCGCGGCGCCCAGCAACGCGGCGACCAGGGCCGCGCTGTGGCGCCGTGGTCTGGCAAATCTCATAGATGCGTTCTTCTTTCTGTTCTTCGTTCGGCGAGGGCGACGTGCCCGTTAGATCCGGACAGCCACCACCGAGCTCTTTCCACCGTCGTCGCGGACCCGTGGCGATCTCGATCAACAACGGTGGGATGAAAATGGCCGACGGCAGATCCCGACCCTTTAACTCAGCCGATCATTTTCTGCACCGCTGTGCCATCTATTACATCTTCCGTGCTGCCCCTAATTCTGGTGGCGACAGCTACCCGGAAGACATTGAGCACCTCAGGGTCAGTTGGTGTCGTTGCGGACGAGGTCGTGGACGGTGGTTCCCCAGCCGACGATGTGCGTCGCTGTGCGGGCATGCCCTGACCGGGCGATCACGGCGTCCAGTTCCTCGGCGGTCCGTAGCCCGGAGCCGTGTACAGCGAGTCCGATCAGGTCGGCTTCACCGTCATGCTCATCGAGGTCGTCGCGGTCGAAGACATCCTCGATCAGCAGCACCCGCCCGCCCGAGAGGAGGTTCTCGGACGCTCGGCGCAGGGCGTGAGCGGCGTCGGCGTCGGGTAGCGCTTTGAAAGCACGGCCGATGAACACGGCGTCCGATTCGGGGCTGGGCTCGAACACCGACTGCTCGACCACGCCGACCCGCCCCCGCTGCTGCTCGTCGGGGATCGTGACAGGCAGGTCGCGGCGCAGCCAGTCGGCCTGGGCGGGCAACGCGCAGATCGTGACCCGCAGCTCAGGATGAGCGGCGACGAACGCGCTGGCCTGCACGCCCGCACCACCGGAGTGGATCACCAGGTGCCGGACGCCAACAAGGAGGTCGGACTTGGCGATCGACATGGCCAGCGCGTGCTGGAACTCGGCCAGACGTTCGAGGTAGCGGTCCTCGTAGTCCTGCTCGGCCCGCACCTGCGCAAAAGTCTGCCCTGTGACGGAGGCGTAGGACGACCGGCCAGTGCGGATCGACTCGGTGAGCCCGTGAACGCCGAGCATCTCCCGCCCCCCCACCCCGGACGGGTGCAGGGAGTCCGCGACGAACTCGACGGTCAGGACTTCACCTACTGGCGTCAGCCCGTAACGGCCCGGTTCGGTCTCGGTCAGCACGTCCAGCGCATGCAGGTAGCGCAACAGCTTGCCCAGCGCACGCTCGTCAGCATTCGCTTTGGTGGCCAGGTCCGCCACGCTGCTGACACCACGCGAGATCAGCTCGGGAACGCCCAGCTCGACGGCGGTGCGGATCGCGATCGGCGGGACCAGTTCGGTCAGTTGATGGAGCTTCTCGAAGGGAGTGATCGACTTCTCGGGGTCGGGCACCGCTCCGTCGCCCTCCAAGGCGACGACCTCGCCACGGCGCCAGTACCCGGTGAACTCGATGTCCTCCTTGGGCACTCCACGGTCCTCGACCAGATGGCGACGCAGATCCCGCACCGCCGAACGCTCTCCCGCGAACCACGCGAACGGTCGGCCGTCCCACCAGGCGCAGTTCCTGACCGCGTCCACCAGCAGCGTGGTCGTGCCCGCCTCGGCGCCGCCGCGCACCAACCAGGTCACCTCGACCTGCGGCAGCGCCCTCAGCTCCAGCCGATGAGCGTCCTCGGCGACCTCGACGAACACCTGCGCCCGCGCCTCGTCGGGCAACTCGTCAAGCAGGCGGGCGATCGCGGGGATCGCCGTGTCGTCGCCGGCAACAAGAAGCCAGTCCGCGTCCTGCGGCAGCGACCGCGATGCGCTCGGGCCGTGGAAGTGGATGCGCTCGCCCGGTTCGGTGCGGTACGCCCAGGTGCTGCCGACACCGATGCCGTGCCTGACGATGTCCACATCCAGTTCACCGGTCGCGGCGTTCCAGCGACGAACTGTGTATGCCCTCGACAGCGGCCGGGGGTCTCTCGGCAGCTCGAGACCCTTCTCCTTCTGCACTGGCAGCACCGGCTCGGCCTGGTCGGGGTAGCAGAACACCAGCCGGATGTCGTCGTCGAAACCCGTCGAGTCGAACGCGGGCTGCGGGAAGCCGTTCGCCGAGGTAAAAGCACCAAGCTGCTCGCCAGTCAACGTGATCCGCCGCACCCCCGATGTCAGGTCCACCACCCGCACCACCTCGGCCTCTCGCAGGGTCAGCGGGTGCACTGTGAGCCCACGTGCGGTCTTCGGCATGCTGAGGGGAGCCCCTTCCAATCGCGCCTGAGGTGGGGAGGTCGCGCACCACCAGCGGCAGCGAGCTACCGGTAAGGTACGGTAAACCTCACCCACGATTGGGTACGCAGGTCGCCATATAGTTATGACATGGTTGGCTCGTCTCCGCCGCCGATTCCGGCAGCACGGATGGTTCCGGTGGAGCGCCCCAGCCACATGTTGATCTGGGTCCGTACCGGTCGCGCGCGGGTGCTTCTGGACGACGGGACGGAGTTCTCGCTCGGCGATGGCGAAGGCATCTGGGTGCCTCAGCGGCTCCGAAGCCGCAGCCTGACGATCACCGAGCCCGGCACGGTCGCCTTCCCGTACTGGCCCGACGCCGGCGTCGGGACCTGGGAGCTGACCGAGCCGATGCGGTTCGACGTCCCAGACGACTGGCACGACTGGCTGATCCAGTACTTCAACCTTCAGGTCACACCGTTCACCGGTCACGGGTACTCCCCTGGCGGGGTCGCCGATCTCCTACGTGACCTCGGCACCCTCCCGACCGCACCTGCGCCCGGCGAGGCCAGCGCTGCTTCGGCGCTGCTCGATCCCCCCACCATGCCGAAGGCCGCCGGGGCGAGGGCGGTGGCCGAGGACCTGATCCGCGACCCCGCGCTCGGCCTCACTGTCAAGGAGTGGGCGGTCCGGGTTCCCTCCAGCCCGCGCACCCTGCTGCGCGAGTTCGTCGCCGACACCGGGCTCACCTTCGAGCAGTGGCGACTGCGCTGCCGGCTGACCGCCGCCGTCGAGCTCCTCGCCGCCGGGTACGACGTCGATCCGGTGGCAGCGCGAGTGGGCTTCGCCAGCCGCGGTGGTTTCCGGCGCGCGTTCCACCAGCAGTTCGGGCTGACCCCGCACGAGTTCTCCAGGGCGCTTGCCGCCCGCACTCCTGCCGGCGGCCTGACCGGACGGGCCAGCGCGGCCCGCCAGGCTGACAACTTCGTACGCCTGATGCGGACGGGCGGCGCTGCTGCCCACGCGCCCGATCTGCTGCCCGCCGCCCAAACGCCTCTGCACGCCATCGACAGTCATGTGCTCAGCTGGATGTATCGCGGCAGCGGATATCTCGACATCGACGCCAGGCGCTACGAGCGACTGCGTGGCGTAGCAACCTGGATACCAGCGGGAGTGGAGCACATCACCGGGCTTCACCAGGACTCCATCTCGCTGCCGCTCGGAAACGCCAGCACCGCCGATCTCCAGCTGATCGAACCGATCCAGGTGCAGTTCCCCCGAGCGTGGGACGACTACCTGATGTTCTGTTCGATCAGCGCCCGCACCTCGCTGCATCCGATCGACTATGACCGGACCCAGATCATCGACCTGTTCGCCGAGCAGGTCGCCGCGCAGCGGGCACTGTCCGTGCCGATGCCCACCGACCCGCGCGGCCGTGAAGCCGCCATGGACTACCTGCGCCGCATCGGGGTCTCCGCCGGATCGGCCGATTTCGACCTGCCCGCCGACGTCCACCGAGCCTTTCACGAACAGACCGGAATGACCTTCGCCCGCTGGCGCTACGCCGCCCGCATGCGGATGGCTCGCGACCTGCTCGCCGGCGGCGCCAAGCCCAGCTCCGTCGCCCGCCGCGTCGGCTACGCCCACCTACCTGCCTTCAGCGCCGCTTTCACGCGCTTCCACGGACTCTCCCCGCGCGAATACCAGGAGCGCGAGATCGGCACCGCCTGACACCGGGTCAGTTCGGGGCGTCGAGAACGGCCTGTTTGTCCGGTTTGATCGCGGGCGGGAAGGTCTGGGTAGCGCCGTTGATCGCGATGGTCGCGAAGCGCAGCGGGCGGAGCTGTCGGATCACGTTGCGGACCGCGAGGCCGGTGCGGTTCTGGACGGTGCGGGCGACGGCGAGCACGGTGAACACGATGGTCAGGTGGGCATCGATCGTGTCCCTCGTGCGGACGAACACGGGCCGGGCGGCGAGATCGGTCTTCAACATCCGGAACGACTGCTCGACGTGCCAGAGGTCGTGGTAGTTCGCAATGACCTGGTCGGCGGGCAGGACGGTCGCGGGCAGGTTGGTCACGTAGCCCTTCAGCCCGACCAGGCCAGCCGGGCCCGGGCCCGGCTGGCCTCGTCGAGAGTCGTGGCGTCGCCCTTGACGGTGACGAACCTGGGGGTCGACTGACCCGCAGCCGACCAGCCACCAGAACATAGCGCCACACGTCCTCCGGGTACCAGACCAGCGCCCGACGCCGCACGGTAACGCGAAGCCGATCCTAGATCGGCTTCGCGGCGGGCCGGCTCGCGGACCAACGGGGGCTCGAAGAGAAATAGTCAAGACTTGTGGGTGATGATCGTTAGGCGGCTTGGGTGACGGGTGTGGTGGTGGGTCGTTCGACGAGCTGGCCTGCTTCGAAGACGGCGCCGGCGCGGACGAGGGCGACGAGGTGGG